>JADGCV010000054.1 GCA_015228815.1 Magnetococcales bacterium
TAAATTGATTTACGAATTGGTGTAATATTCGTCGGAAAAGTGCCAACTGGAAAGAACGAGGGATCAGGAAGTCTGAAGGTGGTGTCATATTTCGCAATTCCAGGAACGGCCTTCCCTGGATCGACGACAACCAGGTCCGCCGCTTGGTTTGGGAACCAACGCTTAAACGCACTGGCGTCATCTATCGAAACCTCTACCAGACGAGGCATACCTACGCATCCATGCTGCTTTCCGCTGGAGAAAATCCCATGTGGGTTGCCCAACAAATGGGCCACAAGGATTGGGCGATGATCCGGCAACGCTATGGACGATGGATCCCAGAAATAGACCCAGGCGCAGGACAGAAGATCATCGGAAAATCCAGGATGGACAAAGACAGGAACACAGCCAAAGGTGGCTGATTTTTTGGTCACAACACGGTCACATATTTGACGGCACGTTTTTTAATGCCTTGATATTAAACGATTAAAATGGCGGAGAAGCAGGGATTCGAACCCTGGGTGGAGTTTCCCCCACAACGGTTTTCGAGACCGTCCCGTTCAACCGCTCCGGCACTTCTCCTGGTGGTGGCATCGACTTGAGGTACACGTCATGGTCCACGGGAGTCCGCGGGTCGGCCACGTACCGGTCAAGATCCCCGGAACCTTAACGCAATTGCCCACGGTACACAAGACATTGAAAGGAAGATCGACTGCAAGAAGGTCGATCGAATCCCGAAAAATCAATACATCGATCCCGAATCGAAAAAAAATGCGTCCGGCAATCCATGAGGAAGAAAAAAAGAAGGGCGTTTCCGTGAATTTTCTGGCATTCTTGGCGGCTGGAATCCATTCAGCCGGTAGCATTTCATCGATGGCATGGACGCCGGCCATTCTCAAGGTCTTGAAACCGGACTGTCTCCAGGCCGTCGCTTGATTCCGGCGCGGCATCACTTCACAGGCAAGGAATTGATTGAACATGAGACCCAAACCGATGACACTCGTGATCCTGGACGGCTGGGGTATTCGGGATACCCGGGACAACAACGCCATCCTTCTGGCCAATACACCCAATTATGACCAGTGGCTGCGTGAATGTCCTCATTCCAAGGTCGAAACCTGTGCCGGACATGTCGGCCTTCCCGACGGTCAGATGGGTAACTCCGAAGTCGGCCATACCAATCTTGGCGCCGGTCGGATTGTCTATCAAGATTTCACCCGCATCAATCTGGCAGTCAAGAACAAGTCCATGCACACCAATCCCGCCCTGCTTTCGGTCATCGAAAAAGCCCGGAAAGCCAACGGCACCGTCCACCTGATGGGATTGCTCTCCCCCGGTGGCGTCCATTCCCATACCGATCATTTCCTCGCGGTCGTAGAAGCAGCCCATGCCCAGGGAATCAAGAATATTTTCATTCACGGTTTTCTCGATGGCCGTGACACGCCGCCACGGTCCGCCCTCGAATTCATCCAGGACTTCGAAAAAGGACTCGCCACCATCGGCGCCGGTCGTATCGTCAGCCTGTCCGGTCGCTATTGGGTCATGGACCGCGACAAACGATGGGAACGGGTCGTCAAGGCCTACGACATGCTCACCCAGGGAATCGGCCAAAACGCCGCTACCGCCACCGAAGGGGTCAAGAACGCCTACGCCCGCGATGAAAACGATGAATTCGTCCTCCCCACCGTCATTGGTGATGGCGACCCCATGCACACCCGGGTCAAGGACGGCGACGCCATCCTGATGATGAACTTTCGCGCCGACCGCGTCCGCGAAATCAGTCACGCCTTCCTCGATCCCCGCCAGGGCCCGGGCGCTTTCACCGGCTTCGAACGCAAAGTCGTTCCGCAACGCTTGGGTTATTTCACCCTCACCCAGTATGAAGAAGGATTGGCAGGAGTCGCAATCGGCTTCCCACCCGAAAACCTTACCCGCATCCTCGGCGAGGAAATCGCCAATGCCGGCCTGAAACAACTGCGCGCCGCCGAAACCGAAAAATACGCCCACGTCACCTACTTCTTCAACGGTGGCGAGGAAAAGGAGTTCCCCGGCGAAGATCGCCTCCTCATCCCCTCTCCCAAGGTGGCCACCTACGACCTCAAACCGGAAATGTCGGCGATCGAACTCACCGATGCCGTTCTCCCCAAAATCGAGGGGGGACTTTATGATCTGATCATCATCAATTACGCCAACCCCGACATGGTCGGTCACACCGGCATCATGACCGCCGCCCTGAAGGCGATCGAAACCGTCGATCAATGCCTCGGTCGCATCGCCGCCGCCGTCCGCAAGGCCGGTGGCGAAATGCTCATCACCGCCGATCACGGCAACGCCGACTGCATGCTCGAAGAGACGACCGGACAACCCCATACCGCCCATACCAACAATCCCGCACCCCTCATTTTTCTTGGTCGTCCAGGTGTCCAACTCGCCAATGGCGCCCTCTGCGATGTCGCCCCCACCATCCTGACCCTCATGGGGCTGCCGCAACCCAAGGAAATGACCGGGACCTCGCTGGTCCATTTCACCAAGGACAAGGTTGCCGCCTGACATGCGTCCGATACCGGAGAAAACAACGCCAGGGAAGGCGTTGTTCTTCGGATTGGGGCTCCTTCTGGCCGCCATGCCCGGATTCCAGGCCCTGGCCTCCCCCGAATCGCAACTCCAACTCCAACGCCATCGCCTCAAACTCAACCAAACCCTGAAAAGCCTGCGCAACGAAGCCAGGGAACTCCAGGAACATCAGGGATTGGAACAGGGACTCCTGGGCGAATTGGAACTCCTCGACCAACAACTCCTGGATCTTGCAACCCAAAAGGAAAACCTGGCCGCCCAGGTCCAAACCGCTCGCGAAGAACTGCCCCAACTGGCCGAAAAAATTGACTCGCTGACGGCGGAGCAAAAAAAAATAAAGGCGGACCTGGCCCTCCACCTCCGCCTCATGTACCACCTGGGAGGACAGGGTATTCTCAAGATCGTCCTCTCCCAGGAAAACTTCAGCCAGGCGCGTCAGGGATTCCTCTATCATGGCCGAATGATCCAGGCGCGCAACAAACAATTCCAACAGTATACCGAAAACCTTGAAAAACTGCGGCAAATTACTGAAAATCACAAAGCGCTCCTGGCCAGGACACAAACCCTCGCCGACGCGCTTGCCGTCCGCATGGTCGAACTTGACAACAAAAAACAGGAGCGTTCCCGCCTGCTTGCCGGTATCCGGGAAAAGAAAAACCTGCACCAACAAAAAGTCATGGAACTCCAACGCGCCCGTGGCATCCTCGGGGCCTTCGTGGACAAACTTCACGACGCCCTTGATGACCCCTCCCCGGTCGCCACGGAAGAAAAGGAACCGCCAAGGGAGAATCGCCGACACTCACAACCCGCCGCGTCAACCGCCCCCGCGGATGACCATGCGGCCACCCGGCAGGAATTCGAACGCATCAGTCAAAAGAAAGGACAACTCCCCCCACCCGTCAAGGATCGTCCGGGACAAAATCGTCCCCCCGGCCTTTTCTATCCGGTGGAAAGCGATACCGCCATTCGGGCGGTCTATCGAGGACAGGTGGTTTACGCCGACTGGTTTCGCGGATATGGTCTGCTCATCATCCTCAACCATGGCGACCATGTCTATTCCCTCTACGGGCACAACCGCAAACTGCTGGTCGCCCCTGGAGACTGGGTCGAGGCCCAGGAAAAAATCGCCGAATCGGGTGATACCGGTTCCCTGGAGGGGATTTCGGGTCTTTATTTCGAAATCAGGGACAAGGGTCGATCGGTCAATCCGCGCGTTTGGCTTGGTTCTTGATGACAACAATCCGTTGGCGGATCGGTGACGACTGACCGATTTCGTTCTTTTGGCCAGATAACAGTCTTTTTACGGAAAAAACAATGAAAGGCTTATTCAAAAGTCCCAGATCGACCCTTTTCATGGTCTCCATCGTGGCCGTCCTCCTTGGTCTCCACCTGTTCAGTACCAATGTCATGGCGGTCAGTCAAGTCACCTATGAAAAACTCAGGGTGTTTTCCGAGGTATTCCGGCTGATCAAGTTGAACTATGTCGAGGAGGTGGATGAAAAATCGATCCTCTATGGCGCCATTCAGGGAATGCTCAAAGCGCTCGATCCGCACTCCTCCTTCTTGAATCCGGACAATTTCAAGGAGATGCGGGTCGATACCAAAGGGGAATTCGGCGGTCTGGGAATCGAGATCACCCAGGCCGACCGGGGCATCCGGGTGGTGTCTCCCATCGAGGACACCCCTGCCTTCGAAGCGGGAATGAAAGCGGGTGATCTCATCATCAAGATCGAGGATGAGAGCACCGAGGAAATGGACTTGATGGACGCCGTCAAGAAAATGCGCGGCAAACCGGGGACTGCCCTGAGCCTGACGGTCATCCGTCAGGGAGAAACCAAGCCGCTCACCTTCAAGATCACCCGGGCGATCATCAAGATTCGCAGCGTCAAATGGCGCCTCGAAGGGGACAAGATCGGTTATGTCCGGATCATCCAGTTCAACGAACAGACCTATCCGCTGCTTCAGGAGGCCATCGCCGAACTGACCAAGACCGCGGGGAGCAAACTCAAGGGACTGGTCCTCGACCTGCGCAACGATCCGGGTGGTTTACTTGATCAGGCGGTTCAGGTGGCGGATGGATTCCTCGACAAGGGCAACATTGTCTACACCAAGGGACGAATCGAGGGCAAGGACATGTCCTTCGAAGCCCAGGCGGGTGATCTTATCGGCAACGCCCCCATGGTAGTTTTGATCAATGCCGGTTCCGCATCCGCTTCGGAAATCGTCGCCGGTGCCCTTCAGGATCATCACCGTGCGGTGATCATGGGGACGCGGTCCTTTGGCAAGGGGTCGGTGCAGACCATCATCCCCCTGTCTGATGGATCGGGACTGCGGTTGACCACCGCCAAATACTATACTCCCAGTGGTCGCTCCATCCAGGCCAAGGGGATCGATCCCGACATCGTGGTCGAGGATCTGGACATTGGCGGTTTGCGCAAAAATCAACCCAACACCACCGAAGCCGATCTTCGCGGTCATCTGGAGGATGGCGAATCCACGAAATCACAACCGAAAAAGAAGAAAAAGGAAGAGGTTCCCGTTACTTCCACCCCTGCCGCTCCTGTCGCCCCCACCGCTCCCATCTCCGACCCCCGTCCCGAGGCGGATTCCGAGGCGGAACCCAACAAGGATCAGGTGACCGGTCGGAGCAAGGAAGATTACCAGTTGCAACGGGCCTTGGACCTGCTTCGTGGATTTCAGGTATTGCAAAGCCGTCTCCCCGGCAATGCCTGGAACAACCTGGCCCGGAAATAAGGGGATCGGTCCTTGGGAGAATCCAACCCGGAAAAACGGCCTTTTTTTTCAAGCAGATTGTTCTACCTGGCGTCGTTTTTTCTGATCATTGGCCTTCTGGCCGGCGCCTTCTGGATCATGGAACATGATCCGGGTCTTCGCGGTCCCGCCAATCCCCTTCCGAAGGAATCCGTTCCCGCCGCTGCCGAACCCGCAAGATCGGGTTCGGCAGCGGTATCGGAAGCGCGTTCTCCCGAGGCTTTGATTTCAGGCGATCCTTCCGTCGCGACCTCGGGCGGACGGATTACCGCGCCAATGGATGAAAAACCTGGTTCAACGGAACGATCCTTTCCGGAAAGCGGAGCGCTTTCTTCCCAGGAGAAGACCATCATTCCAGCCAGGGATGGTTTTACCGATCTGCATACGGAACCCGCCACCACCACAGACACGGCATCTCCGGAACATTCCACACCGCCTTCGGCTCCCGGGCCTGGAATCATGCCGGGCGACATCGTGCCAAAATCTTTTCTTCCCGATCCGTTCATCAACTCCATGTTGGAAGATTCCTTCCCGGAAAAGGAACCTGAAAAAGGTGACACGACCTCCGATCCCACATTACGGCCAGCCACCCGTTTGAAACCGGAACCGGAGGCCACGAGCGCATCCCCGCCGCGGGCGACAGGGGAAAAAAAAGATCACTCTTCCGTAGCGCCGGAAGGTGGACAGGAAATTTTGTATGAAGAAGAATTGCCCACGGTGGAGCCACCGCCGGAAAAGCACGACCAACGATCCGTGCCGTTGGCAACGACTTGGAAACAGTCGTCGGGACCACGGATTGCCCTGGTCATCGACGATCTGGGATACAACCGACCCATTTCCAAGGCCATCGTCCTGCTGCCCGCCGATTTGACGCTGGCGGTCTTGCCGGGAGGTGGTTCTTCGAAGGAGGTTGCTGAAATGGCCCGCGCTTCGGGCCGGGAGCTGATTCTCCATCAACCGATGCAACCCCAGGGGTATCCCGGAATCGATCCGGGACCGGGAGCCCTTTTTTCATCGATGTCCGAGGATCGGATTCAGGAGATTCTCAAGGAGAACTTCAAACTTTTTCCGAATGCCATCGGCCTTAACAACCACATGGGTTCCCACCTTACCAATGATTCCAGGGTCATGGATGCGGTCATGAGGTTTCTCAAACCGCGTGGCCTGATTTTTTTCGACAGTCGGACCTCCGCCCGTTCCGTTGCCGAAAGCAGAGCCAGGGCCATGGATATTCCCACTGCCCGAAGGGATGTGTTCATCGACAATGTGCAGGACAAGCAGGCCATCCTGAAAAGGCTCGAAGAGCTTGTCACCATCGCCAAAAGCCATGGGCGATCGATCGGGATCGGACATCCGCATCAGGCGACCCTCGATGCCCTGCGGGATTGGTTGCCCTCGCTTCGCGGCAAGGGAATTGAACTGGCACGCCTTTCGCATTTTCTTACCCAACCTTCATTGACCAAGGAAACCAAACCGGTCCCTGTTTTGGAAGAACGGAAAGCGACCGTCCGGCCAGGTTCCGTGGACCCGGTGGAGAAAATTGACGGTGATGGCCTGGAAGAGGAACAACCGGCTTCCGGGCGTGCTCCCAGGGTTGGTTCAGTTTCCGAATAGTTAAGAAATATAAAAAATATTGGTAACTGCCCAGTGCCCCGGTCGGAATTATTGAAAGAAAAAAGGGGTCTTAAGGGATTGTCCCCAGGGTTTTGATTCTTCTTTTGAATTTTCTTTTGATTTTGTTTTTCACGCGCCATTTCACCCGAATGGCGCGTAAAAACAAAGTCAAAACCCTGGGAGCAATCCCCCAGATCCCTTTTTTCTTTTAATATTTTTTATATACATCATGGACATTTCTCAGTCCCGACATTGAGGAGGGACCATGTCAACCATCACCCTGATCGAAACCCTCTATGATCTTCTCAAGGAAAAAAAACCCGACCTCCCTCGTGCCTTGAGTCTCATCGAACAAGCCCGAAGCACCGGAATATGCGCCGAAGAACGACATCATGGGAAAGCCATGATTGAAGGATTGTTTTCCACCCTGGAACAATGGTACGTGGATCACGAATCATTTCGATCAGCCCTTGGTGAATGCCGCCGGCTCCTGGAGGAAACCCGCGATCCCACCCTGTTTGCCCGAACATGTACCCCTCTTTTGTCGCGAACCCTTCCAGAACGCCCTCTCCGGGAAAATCACGACCCGCGGAAAGAATTGCCGGGAAAAATCATCGAAGCCTTGAAGATTCTTGCCGAAGAGGCCCCGCCGATCCGAATCCGACTGCAATCGCTCTCCCCGGAACCACCTTCGATGGCGCAGGTGTTCAAGATACTGGAATCGAAAGTGCCCGTGGAAACGGAGTCCCCTGGGAAACGGGATGACGAACGGCTGTGGGACAATGCCTGGCGTCGTTTGGAAACCGGTTTGGAAGAGATGTTTGCCCACCCCGCGACAAACGATCAAACCAGCGCCCTCTTCCAGCGAAAAATGGAACCGCCGGAAACGAAAGACCGAAGCGCTCGAATGGCGCGGGTCATCGAACACACGGAAGACTGGATGCGGGAAGCGGGACGGATCGGTCAACTCCTCGATGGCTGCCGGGAAAAGGGGATCACCCTGAAAAAAAGGATCGACGAACTGGAACTGGCAATCACGGCCAGTCAAACCGCCAGTTTTATCGACCCCCGAACCGGTCTGTCGGATCACTCGAGTTTTTCGGCCCGGTTGAATCGCCTGCTCGATCGTGCAAGCCACCTGGGAGAAATCTTCTCGCTCGGTGTCGTTCGCGTCAAGACCCACCCATCCCGACTTTCCCGCGAAGCCCGGGAATCATTGGATGATCTGATGCAAAACACCGCCACATGCATTCGTCATCATCTGTCACAATCCGATTTCATCGCGCGAATCGCTCCGGACCGTCTGGGTCTGCTGTTGCCGAAAACAGGCGCCAAACGATGTCGGGAACTGATGGATACCCTGCACCACTCGCTGGCCGCTGAAATCGAGATGATCGATCCCGCGGCAAACCTCCATCCGAAAATCATCTGTAGCGGTTTTCCTTTCCAACAAGGGATGACCATCAAAGAGATCATGGTCCAGGTCACCCGCATAACCGACGACCTGGGTCCGGTGGAGCCAACGTTGACCTCGCCATCGATCACCACCTCCGAAGTCACAACGGCATCCGAGGAGATCATCCTTGATTGAAACCATGCGATCGATGGAAAAACTGCGGGAACTTCTGCTTGAAGTCCCCTTTCGTCACCCCGAAGCCCTGGGCGTCGTCAAAGAGATGATGCTGCACGGGGTCAACGATCGTGAAGTGTTTTATTTTCAACAAGCCGCCGTTCTATTGCTGGAACATGCCTTGCGTCCGGCACTTCAAGGGAATGTCGAACTGGAATCGAATCTCAAGAGGCTCATCACCCGGATCCAGCGCAATCCCGGCATCGATCCGAACGAAGTGACGCAAACGGTTTCGCGAATTCTTGCGGAATCGACCCCTTTCCCTCCCGGAAATTCCCAGTCCCCCCAGGAATCACATCAGGAAGCAAAACATCTGTTCCAGTTGTTGCAGCAGCTTCCCGGATTTTCCGCGGTCATGGTTTCCAACCATTCCCAGCCCCCGGGATGGCGGCAAATCGATGAAGCGGTCGATTCTTTCATCATGGAACTGGATCGCCAGAAGCGGCGGCGGGAACGGGAGTGGCAACGGCAAAGACAACCCCTGCTGCGTCTGACCGAGACCCTGATTCAGACGGCCGAACGCATCCATCACCCTGTCGACGGTTTGAAAAAACTGATGGAACTTCTCGATGGTCCGGAGGAATTGCCAGTCAAACTTCCCCCCTTCATCGAAAATCTGCTGTTCGAAGCCCGGGAATTGCGCAAGGCCATGGAGGCGGCCCAGAACAACATTCACAAGGCGGAACATGCCATTTCCGAACTGAACGGATTGTTCCGGAAAGCGGATCTGCAACTGTTACATTCCCGGGATCAGGAGTTGATCGATATTTTTACCGGGTTGGGCAATCGTTTTGCCCTGACGGAACACCGCAAGCGCCTTTCGTCCCAAGATCACCAGGGCATTCTTTTTCTCCATCTGGATGCGGACCCCGAGGCCAGACCTGCATTATCTCGATCGGAAATCTGCCGCATCCTTGGATTTCTCGGTCGTCGGATTCATAAACTTGAGATCGGGCTGCCCTTCCACATCGGTGAGGAAACCATCGCCATCCTGTTGTCGCAAACGCTTGTCGATGTCCCGGTCGCGGGAATCATCAAGGAACGGATTCTGGATCGTTTGCAGGGAACCAAAGGTTTTCCCGTCCATATTCGCTTTGGTCTGGCGACGCTGCGCCTTGCCATGGCCGAGGATGAGGCCCTCATCCTGGACAAGGGAAAACATCTGGCACGAATTTCCGCGCATAAAGGAGGACAACCGCTTTTTCTGAAATTGGGAAAGGAAGAAAACAAGTAACGGCCCAGGTACTTTCCGGGGTTCAATTATTGGTAACTGCCCAAATACCCCGGGCAGAAGCACCCCACTGGCAACGACATCCGAACACCCGTTGCCCCGGCACGGAAGTTAATGTAATTTTGCGCTCAGGTCTGGAAGGTTTTTTCCTTTCAGGATCCCGTTATTTTTCCGTTTTTTTTCCCAGGAGGAAACAATGAAGCGTTTTTCAGCCATGGGCCGGGGCTTGGCTTTGAGTCTGTCCTTGATCCTTCCCGCCGCATTCATCAGCGGATGTGAATCCAAGGCACAAAGTGGCGCCGGTCTGGGAGCCCTCGGTGGAGGATTGATCGGCAGTCTGGTGGGACCTTCCAAAAACAAAGAACAAAACGCCCTGATCGGCGCCGCGGTCGGTGGTCTGTTGGGTTACGCCGTCGGCAACGAAATGGATAAATCGGATCGACTCCAGGTCAGCCGGGCCCTGGAGACGGGACGGTCCCATGAAGTCAGTGAATGGACCAATCCCGACACGGGCCACCATTACGCGGTAACGCCGCTTCCGGCACGTCGGGTCAACGGCAAGGATTGCCGGGATGTGGAAATCGATACCATCATCGATGGTCGCCGGGAACGGGCCACACAAACGGCATGTCGCAATGCGGATGGCGTCTGGGAAATGAAATAGATCGCCAACCGGGAACGGGGAAAATCGTTTTCCCCCGTTCCCGAACCACCCCTTGATCTTCGATCTTCAATCGTCGGTTTGACCATTCACCGATAACAAGACCAATAGGCCCAAGACGATCCGATTGCCGTCAATGATGCGGCTCCTGGCCCTTTTCATGGTCGAAGACATGGAACTGGTGAAGAAAACCATGAAAGCTCAACGGTCTGTGGGCTTCATCCAAATGGGGTGGAAAAAGGATGGCACTGCATCCGGCACCCATGATGCAGGCAACGCCGCAGATGGAAAAAGCGAGAGGAAAATTGTCCATGTCGCCAAGGATTCCCCCGAGGATGGGAAAGAGAATGCCACCGACACCATAGGAAAGAAAGACCAGAGGATAATTCTGTCCGACCGTCTTGTTACCGAACTCATCGGCCGTCAGGGCGGGAAAAAGAGCAAAGTTGCCGCCGAAATTAAAGCCGATCAGGGTGGCTCCGAGATAGAGCATGGCTTCATTGCCCGCCATTGATGAAAAGGCGAAAAACACGATTCCTTGCGACAGGGTCATGAGGATCACCGAGCGTTTCCGCCCCATCCAATCACTGACGATCCCCCAGACGATGCGTCCGATGCCATTGGCCAGACTGAAAAAGACCGCCATTGCGGTTCCGGAGATGGCGCTGGCTTCGATCTTGGAGTATCCGGCAGCCTGAAGGGCTTCCATGGGATAGAGCTTCATCAGGCCGATGGCCATGAGTCCGGCGCCGGCGCTGACGGTGAAGGTCAGGAAGATCAGATAGAACTGAGGGGTATGGAGCATGTCGATGATGGAAAAATTGTCACTCCCTTCGCCCGCCGTGGCCGACGGGGCGGTATAACCGGCAGGAGACCACTGGGGCGAAGGCATGTGCATCCACAAGGAGCCAAGAAGGACCAGCAGGATGAAAACCACCCCATAGATCATGAAGGTATTGCCCAGGCCCATGGACTCGATCAGATGGCCCCAGTCTCCGGCAATCTTGACCCAACCCAGGGCGCCAAAGCCGAATCCAGCGACGGCCAGACCGGTGATCAACCCCTTGTGATCGGGAAACCAGCGCATTCCCACGGCAATCGGGACGACATAGCCCACGCCGATGCCGGCGGAACCGATCAATCCGACACCGATCAGGACCGGCCAGAATCCGGTACCCCCCAGAAGGCCCGCCAGGAAATAACCCAACCCCAGGGTGACCCCGGATATCCGGGCCAGACGATGGGGCCGCCAAATGGGAAGTTTCTTGCCGGAGAAGGCCATGACCAGGGCAAAGGTGGCCAGTCCCACCGAAAAGACAATCTGGGTATCGAGCTTGGTCCAGCCTGCCGCGATCAAGGCAGGAGTGAATACGGACCAGGCATAGATGGCGCCCAGACACAGTTGAATGAGCACCGCCCCGACCACGACAAACCACCGATTACGCACTTTTTCCCGCGACATCGTTTCCTCCTGAAACCAAAGTGTATCCTGTATTTCCAACGATCAATCAGGAATAGGGATTGTGCGGGAAATCGAAGCGAAGGTAAAGTATTCGCGATGGGGAAAAGTTGGGGTAACCATTCGGATCCTCCTCGATTTTCAAGTCCCGTAGATGGATTCGAGAAGATGAAAACGGAAAAAATGCCCTATTGCAATCCTACAGGGCCCGGGAAGATTCGCAGCCTTGCAAAGTGCGAAAGTGTCAATCCCCTGGCAAAAGACTGAATATCATCATGAATTTGAATACAGACCATTTGCTTAGATGCATTCAGACGCTGGAGGCCTCCGTCGAGCGATACAATCAGGCCGTTCCGGGCAGTATCGATCACGAGATTTTCCGCAACGCCATTGTAAAAGGGTACGAGCTGGCCCAGGAGACCGCACACAAGCTGTTGCGCAAGGCCCTGATCGAGTTTGGTTACGGGCCCAGAAAGCTGGACGAGACGCCAGCCAGGGGTGTATTGCGGCTGGCGGCCACCCATGGATTGATGACCCTGGAGGAGGTGGAACGGTGGTTCAACTACCGCACCAACCGCAACTTCACTGCCCATGATTACGGCGAGGGTTTCGCCAAGGAGACCATGACGTTATTGCCCGCCTTCATTGCCGACAGCCGGAAACTGGAAGCAACCTTGAGAGAGAAGCTCGGCCATGACCAGGCTTGATCCTTCTGCCCTGCACATTCTTCCGCGCCATCTGGAGATGGTGAAAAATTTGCTGCGGCAATTCCTGCCCGACGCCGAGGTGTGGGCCTATGGCAGCCGGGTGACGGGCAAGAACCACGAGGCCAGCGATCTGGATCTGGTAGTGCGCAACCCGGAGAATCCGCAGGTGGAAATACCTAGCGTTGCCGCGCTGAAGGAAGCCTTCACGGAAAGCGATCTGCCCATCCGGGTTGACGTGGTGGAATGGGCGCGTGTTCCTGAAACTTTCCATCGCACTATTGAAGAAAAGCATGTGGTGGTGCAGGAATTCGCGATCCGTTCCTCCCCAGGCTGATCACCGACGAGACCCGCGTCCGCGACAAAGGTGCTCCAGACCGAATGCCCCGCGTTCCTGGACCGACTTGCCTTATTTCATCAGAGTTGAAATATATTTATACAATGTCACCGGATGAATGCATTCGCGGTTGCAGACGATCTGGACATCGATGGCGGCAGCGGCGGATCCGACGAACAAGGCGACCTCGGGTGACAGATTGCCCGAAAGGCACAGCCCGGCCAGGGCCAGAAACGCATCGCCGGCGCCGATACGGTCCACGACCCGGGTGGACAAGGGTGGGGCATTGTACGTCCGTCCCGATTCGATATCCAGAAGTACCGCCCCCTTCATCCCCTGGGTGATGGCCATCCACCGCGCCGACAACCGCTTGCCGATCGATCGTGCCAATCCTTCCATGGGGTCGCTGCGATTGTGGGTCGCCAGCCGCACCTCGCATTCATTGAGCGAAATAAAATCGGCCCTCGGATAGCGATTGATGACATGATGGCAATGATTGCCACTGTTGATCTGGGTATTGACCGCCAGAAACCGGGCATGTTTGCAGATGGCCTCGACCATGAGCGGTGAAATCAGGCCGTTGCCATAATCGGCCACGACCACCGCATCATAGTCTCCCGCATGATCGGCGATCCACTGACATAGATCGGCTTCAACACGGGGAGTCAACGGATTGGGGTCCTGAAAATAGACTTCGAAAAGCTTTGTAATATCATGATTGACGTACCGCCTTTTGACAAGGGTCGGGGCGGTTTCGTATTTGAAGAAACGGGCATCGACATTATTGGCCAGGGCCTCCTTCATGAAGGCATTCTGCCGCTCGTCCTGTCCGACCCCGGTGATCAAACCAACCTGTTCGACAAACCCCGACAGATGATTGGCCACCGCCAGAGACCCGCCGGCGAACTGTTCGGTGTCGATGTAACGACAGGAAACGACGGTATGGCTCTTGCCTGTCAATCCCAGGGTCTCGGTCATACAGTATTCATCGATGATGGCCTCGCCAAATACCAGGATTTTCCGATGGCCCAGGGCCTGTATCGATTCAACCAGCTCCTTCTCGCGGTGGCACTCCTTGAACCGATTGAGATAAGCCTGGGTCTCGGGGGTAAAGACATCGAGGTATTGGTTGATGAGGCGGCTCGATGAAAACGTGACATCGTCGGTAAAACGGACCTCGCCTCCCACCGCATGGACTTCCGCCTCTTCCCGGCGAATGTTGCCGGTAATGTCCTCCCTGGCATCGGCATAGTCGCTTCCCTTGACATAGACCCCGGGACGAATGATCCGTATGGCGGGGATGGCCGTGGTATCCTCGACGATGGCCACACCATCCACAACCGCCAGCGCGGCCAGACTTTCGGCGCGCAATGCCTCTGGAAACACCGGTCGTCCCGGTCCCTTCATGACGAACCGGTCGGCAGTGGTGGTCACCAGCAAACGATCGCCGAATTGCCGCGCCTTGGTCAAATGCCTGATGTGTCCGGGATGGATCAGGTCGAAGGTCCCATGGCAAAGGACCACCTTCAATCCCTCTTCCCGATAACGTTCGGCCTGTTGCCCCAATTCCCGAAGACCGACGATCTTTTGGTTTGGATGATGATTACCCACCATGTTCAACTCCCAAGATATTGAAGCCAGGTCCGTGCGTCCTGGGGGATGGAAGCGTTATTCCGTAACCGGGTTCATCGCCCATCGAGCGACATGTTCGACCTCCAGGTCCCATTTTCACCATGAAACGGACCCTGGAGCACGGTTCAAAACGGTTCAAGCAAATATTTTGCCAATTTTTTACTATATGAATTAATTGAGAAAATTATATTTTCATCCTGCAATCAAACAGCCATCTGGCATTATTTACCCCCAGAATCGCACCCCCCCCGAACAAACCTGCCGCCCTTGCGTTCAGGATTCCCACGGCAGGGAAAGTCCCGCCACCCGAAATCCCAGACCGTTGCCACATTCATGCTCCCGTGCCCAACCGCGGCTCACCCGGGCCAGGGACGGAGTCAACGAAAACCAGGTGCAGCCGCGCACCCCCCTGGCGTTACCCAGATTTATTTCATCTTCCTTTTTTTCATCATCCGGAAACATGTCGCCACCGGTCCGCTCCCGATCCCCAATCCATTCGTATACATTGCCGAACAGGCCAGCCAATCCCCATGAATCGACCAGAATCTCCGGATCATGTACCGACATGGTCCGCATGAGCGCCCGATTTCCGGTTTCCCATCCCCGATCGATCAACCGACGAATTTTGGCCAGATCGCCACGAAAACCCGCACCGCGACAGGCCCGGTCCCATTGGAACGCCGAAGGGAGAAACAACATCCGTCCCGCCTTGTTCGAAAGCCAACGGACAAAAGCCCGGGCATCGCGATGACTGACCAGAACAACCGGATGGTCCGCTTCCTGATCGAATCCGGGAGCACGCCAATCGACCCCCTCACGGGCCACGAACCGTCCCACCTCCTCGTCCCAGACCCGTCCCCACCCCCGGGCCTGAGCCTGGGTGACATGGCCCGTCTCCCGAACGAAGGCCGCGAACTGTCTCCTGGTCACGCAATGACGCCCCATCCAGAAACCTTCCATCGATTTCCAGGAGGAGGCCGGATCCGCGAAAAACGCCCCCCCCTTGCCACCCGAAGAAAAAGCATCACCATTGGTCTGGCACTTTTCCATGGCCAGGATTCCTGGAATCCATGAAAAATCGAACACCTCTTCTCCCAGGCACAGGCGCCACGGACGTCCCGCAGGCAGACGGGTCTGCAACAGGGTTCTTCCCCGGCGTTTTTGTCCCGTCGGGCCAAAATGATTCATGACCGCATCAAGAGACAAACGACGGGCAGGGTCCTTGTGCAACATTCCCTCAAGAAGCTCCCTGAGGCGCCCGGGACAAGAATCGGCAATTCGGACGGGTTCGTGGGCCCGTTGCATCCGACCAATCGAAGTGGAC
Source organism: Magnetococcales bacterium (assembly GCA_015228815.1). Taxonomy (NCBI): domain Bacteria; kingdom Pseudomonadati; phylum Pseudomonadota; class Magnetococcia; order Magnetococcales; species Magnetococcales bacterium. The sequence goes on from JADGCV010000054.1 coordinate 15,918, forward strand.
CCCCCTTCATACGCCGGTCGCCCGAACAACATGAAAAACAACGTCATTCCCAGCGAATAGATGTCCGAAGCGGGATAACGTTTCCGTTCCCAGACCTCGGGAGCGGTATAACCATAAGTCCCCGAGACCACCGGTTCGCGCGAACCAGACCAGTCCACCGCCAATCCCCAGTCGGAAAGAAACCACCGCACCCGATTTTCACCGGTTATTTTTCCCAAGATATTGGAAGGTTTGATATCCCGATGCAGAATGGGAGGATCAAGGGCATGAGCCGCCGCCAGGGCCCGGGTCATCTGATCGAGGATGGCCAAGGCCTCGGGGACACGCAACCGGCCTCGGGCGAGGATCGCTTCCTTGAGACTGCCGCCATCAAGATAATCGGTGATGAAAACGGCACTGCCATCCTCATCGACAAAATGATCGCACAGGGGCAACACATGCGGCGCCCCTTTCAGGCGCGACAGGTTTTTCAGTTCCGTGGCGAACAGGCGACGATTCTTGACATGACGCGCCCGCTTCATCGCCCGAATGGCCCCCGTGGCCCTCTCCCGAACCCGATAGACCTGACCAAACGATCCCTCCCCCACCAGGCCAAGGACCTGGTAACGCCCTTGCGCAACCCATTCCCCCGCGGCCAGCGGCAATCGATTGCCTGCCTTGTCGCTTTTGGGCAATGCCGTGGTGATGACAACCGCCATGGAAACCCCAGTCAATCCTGATCGTCATCGATGGCGGTGCGACGTTCCACCCGGTCCAACCGCCGGTTGAGGGTCCGCAGTTCATCCAGAATTCGTCCCGGAACCTGGGAACAGCCTTTCATCGAACGCGCCGGATTCAAGGTTCCATGGGCCTGTTCGTCCAACACCCGGTTGACCCACTGGGAAATGGTCATCCCCTCCCGCTTCGCGGCACGAATGACCAACTTTCGGGTTTCATCGTCAATATCACGGATGGTCCAAGGTCGCATCGACTGTCGGTCGCGTGAATCATTGCCAGATACTTTCATGAGCCGTCTCCCATCGATGTTCCGAATGCTTTCCCGGGATGTTAAAATTCAATCGCAAACGTTGTCTGTCTTTGAAAGAAAGATGCCAACACTTCCTCGAATCGATTCCTGTCCGGTCACGATCCTCCCGAGCCACGACAACCCGTTGACACATCAATAATTCTTGCGAACGCTTTCCGGAACCGGCGGAAGGCGCCGTCCGATAAACCGGGCAAATGTCGTCCAATCGTCTATTATGATGGTTAACCGTCATCGGTTGGTCCATGTTCGACAAATGTATGACACTCATGGCGCCATAAACGCGCCATTTCGTCATTATTTCACCAGCACCCACCATGAAACGGGACACCCGCGGGATTATCGAAATTATGGCATTATTATTGCTTGTCAAACAAACGTCGGACAATTGTCGGATACAACGAGAACCCAAAGGGTTCCATTTCAAGACGAACAGCAATGAGGGGAAGTCCATGACAAGAAATCACTGCAACGATCTTGACCTGAAGGACCATTGCCGGATGGCTCCGGGTGGCTCCGGTCGCATATTGATCATCGATGTCGATGCCGGATTTCGGCAACGAATGAACCAGGTATTGAGTGCCGATGGTTTCGAGGTTTTCGAAAACGATACCTGCGAAGACCTGGACCTGTTATTGTCCGAGACCGCGCCCGATCTGTTGATCCTCGAAGCGCTCATGCCCAATGTGGATGGATTCACTGCCTGCGAGGCCTTGAGTCAGCATGCCAATACACGGCGCATCCCGGTCATCATGGTCACCTCCCTGGAAGACTGCGACATCATCGACTGGGCCTTTGAGCTTGGGGTATTCGATTTCATGACCAAGCCGGTTCACGAAACGATCCTGCGCAATCGGATTCGGGTGTTGATCAACCAGGTGCGCGAGACCAGTGAATATCAAAACGATCACAGCAAGATGATGTCGCGGGTGGAGGAATATGAAGCACAACTGCGCAAATTCAAGAACCTGTTCCGGGAAGAACTGATCGAACACAAACGGACCCGGCGTCTGGTCAACCATTTCAAGCAGGTGTTTCATTCCCATGATCCCCTGCGCAAAAAGTTGACCGCTGGCGAACATCCACAAAGCTGAAATTTCGAGGATATCCGGCATGCCCGTTGCTCAACGGATCGCTTTCATCAAAACGGGCCGGTGAACTCCGGATTGGGCTGATCGCGGTGACCGCGCCAACGCAATTGTTCGCCGATTTCCCTGACGGGAAGGGGACGTCCCAGAAGAGAAACGATCCCAAGACCGATCGATTCGGCGTCGGGATAATAATCGCAGGTCAGGGCAGGGGCGGTGGCGGCGGGCCGGTCGGGCAGGGCGATCCGGAGCGGAGCCCCCTTGAGCGATGAAAAGGCCCCCTCCACTGTTCGCGCCACGACCTCCGCCCCCATTCCCAAGGTCGTCCAGCCGGTATCGGCCACCAGCAACCATCCCGTCTGCCGCACCGATTTCAGGACCGGTTCCATGTCGAGCGGTTGGACGACACGCATGTCGATGACCGTGGCCTCGATTCCGAACCGGGCAAGGACCTCCGCCGCCTTGAGCGATTCGAGCACCATGTGGGAAAAGGCGGCGATGGTGACATCCCTGCCTTCACGCACCGTCCGCCCCCGGTCCAGGGCCACCCGATAGGCCTCTTCGGGAACATGACCCTGGATTCCATGCAACCAGCGATGCTCCAGAAAGATGACGGGATTGGGATCATCGATGGCGGCAAGAAGCATCCCCTTGGCATCCTGGGGCGTCACCGGCATCACCAGTTTGATACCTGGAATGTGGCCGAACAACGCCTGAAGGCTCTGCGAATGTTGTGGTCCCTGCCCCCAGCCGCGACCGATCAAGGTCCGCACCACCATGGGGACCGGTTGCCGGAACAGGTAATGCCATTTGGCCGCCACGTTGGCCAACGGATCCATGGCCAGGTAAAGAAAATCGACCCGTTGATGGACCATGATCGGTCGCAACCCCCCCAGGGCGGCGCCGATGCCAATTCCGGTCATTCCGTTTTCCGAAAGCGGCATGTCCATGACCCGCTCGGGACCGAACAGGTCCCGCAATCCCTGGGTCGAACCGAAAATCGCCTTGGGGTCGGGAACCCCTTCGCCGATGATGAACACCTCGGGACAGGCGGTCATCGCCTGAAGGGTCGCCTCGCGGATGGCTTGAACATAGGTCAGGGGACGTTCCCGGATCATGGGTGGCGCCGCCGCGGGCAATGCCGCAACCGGAGCGAATACCCCAAGGACCGCCTGCGCCGCATCGGGATGGGTCCCATTCCGGCCACGGATGAACGCCGCCTCCACCTCCGCCGCCAATTCCCGGCGCACTGCGGCCAACGTTTCCCCGGCAATCCCACGTTCGCGCAAACGTCGTTCCGTCAGACCCACGGGGCAACGGTCACGCCAGAGGGCGATCTCATCCAGGTCACGATACCCCAGGGCATCATCATTATTGGGTCCACAATGTTCCAACACCCGGTAGGTAAAAAATTCCAGAAAGGAAGGACCGTCCCCCTCCCGGGCCTGGGCGACCGCCTGTCGCGTCGCCTCCCAGACCGCTTCCACATCATTGCCATCCGCTTCATGCACGTTCAACCCATGGGCCCGGGCCACGCCGCCAAGCGAGCGGTCGGGCTGCCGTTCTCCCAGTCCGGTATAGACCGCGCACCGATTGTTCTCGCAAACGAAAAGGACGGGAATCTTTTTCAAGACGGCAAAGTTCATCGATTCATGCAATACCCCTTCCTCGAAGCAACCATCACCAAAGAATACCACGGCAATCGCTCCGGTCCCGCGCCGTTGTTCGGCCCATGCCGCCCCGACCGCCAGCGGCACGGTGGCGCCGACAATCGGCGTCGCCCCCATGAATCCCGCCCGGCGATCGATCAAATGCATCGACCCACCACGTCCCGCGCAGCACCCCTCGACCCGGCCATGAAGTTCGGCAACCAGTGCATCGAGGTCCCCCCCCTTCGCCAGATAATGGCCGTGCGACCGGTGAGCGCCAAACACCCCGTCCCGGACTTCCAACTGGGCGCAAACCCCGACCGCCACCGCCTCCTGGCCAATACACAGGTGAATCGGACAGCGCATCGATTGACCATCGTCCCAAAACCGGCGAACGATCTCTTCCTCGGTCAAACGAATGCGCAGCATGTCGCGATGGAGTGAACGCAGCAGGGCGATGGACATGTCGGACATGGGTTGGCTTCATCCTGAAAATTGGACACCCCCTCGCTGGAAACGATGTGTTTGCATCGAAACTGCCCAGATACTCCCGGGGCTCAAGATTATTGAAAGAAAAAAGGGGTCTGGGGGATTGCCCCCAGGGTTTTGTTTTTGTTTTTGATTTTCCACGCGCCCTTTCACCCGAAGCGGTTTCTCGCGTGGTTTTTGCGAGAAACCGCGCAGGCGCGTGCCTTGGTTTGCCCTTCTTCGCG
>JADGCV010000055.1 GCA_015228815.1 Magnetococcales bacterium
GCTTCGCCCCCAAACCCCCACTGGGAAGGGGAAACCCCTTCCCAGACCCATCCTGATGACTAAAAGACCACAAACACACGGTTCCCCCCCTGATCGTCAATGCCCCGGCGCCTCCTGCCCTTTGTCCAGGATTTCGGGCCAGCGGACGACGTTTGACTTTTTCTTCAGGAATTCAAGATAATTGCGATGCTCCGTCTCTTCGCAGGGACTGAGCGGCCAGGATCGGGGGGTATAAGTCCCATGGGCGATCTTCTCCCATCCCGGCGTCATTTCGCGGGTCACCGTGCGGTTGCCCTCATCGGATCCCAATTCCAGTTTGAACTGGCTCCCACCCACCAGATGAACATAGACCTCCGCCAGGAGTTCCGTATCGAGCAAGGCGCCGTGAACGGTACGTTGACTCAAGTCAATGCGAAAACGACGGCACAGGGCATCGAGACTGGCCGCGGCGTTGGGAAAACGACGTCGGGCAAGCGACAGGGTATCGATCGCCCGCGAGGGTCCGAGTCCCTCCCGACCAAGACGCGCCAGTTCGGCGTTCAAAAATCCCAGATCGAACTGGGCATTGTGGATCACCAGGCGATCCGTGCCAAGAAACGCGAGAAAATCATCGACGATCTCCCGAAACAACGGTGCATTGGCGACCTTCTCGTTGGTAATGCCATGAATCCGGGTTGCATCGGCGGGAATGTCACGTTCCGGGTTGAGGTACCATTGCCGACTTGCGCCGCGGCCCAGATTGATCAACTCCGTGCAACCGATCTCGACGATACGATGCCCCGCCGCCGGATCGATTCCGGTCGTTTCGGTGTCAAGGACAACCAAACGTTCCATGGCACGATCCCTCCTTCCCCCTGGCCGGACACCACGCATCCGCCAGGCGCTCGCTGTTGCGTATCCGATCCGCCACCGAGACACCGCCAATGAAATTGCCACACAGGTAAAGCCCCGGCCAACCATCGAGCAGGCGTGAAATCCGCGCCACCCGTTGCAAATGCCCCATTTCATACTGGGCGATTGCCGCCTGGTAACGGGTCACCGCGACAAACCTTGGCGACGCACCGATCGCCAGGGCCCGGGCCAATCCCGCCACCACCCGTTGCGTCAGGGGCTCATCCGCCAACGCCACCACCTCCGGATGCCTCATGCCACCCGCGAAGGCGGTCAGAAGGGCCGTCCCCTCATCCGCCCGCCCCGGAAACAATGTCGAGGAAAACAGGCATCCCAAAAGATCCATCCCCTCCCGCCGCGGAATCAGATAGCCGAAGCCATCCAGGGGATGACCGATCCCTCCCCGATCAAAACCCAAAGCCATGGAAACCACCGGGGCATGGCGAATTCCCTGCAATTCCAAGGTCGCAGCCTCGGACAACGGCGCCACCAGGGGAGCGGCATCGCAGGCAGGAACCGCCAGAAAAACCCCCTCGCCCACGACCGAAAAATCATTGGCCCCGCGAACTTCCCACTGTCCCCCCCCCAGCGGCACGATCCGTATCCCCTCGACTCCAGTGATGCACCGTACCGCATTGGAAGCGGCCCGATGCAAATGCGCCTGCACTGCCGTGACAAGCCGTTCCATCCCGTCGTCAAAAGAGATGAGCCGCCCCCGGGGCATGCCGCCGACCCGTCCCTGTCTGCCCAAGGCAATGGCCCCGCGAATCAGCGAACCGTACCGCTCTTCGAGGGCGTGGATCCGGGGAACCGCGGCCCGGACCGACAAAACGTCAGGGTCTCCCGCGTACACCCCCGAGATGAAGGGATCGATGGCCCAATCGAGAAATTCGGCCCCCAGCCTTCGGGTCACGAACCGGGCGATCGATTCCTCGGCGTCTCCCCGGGAACGAAACGGTTCCCGCAGGAGTCCCAATTTGCCCCGCAAGGAAAACAACGGTGTTTTCAGAAACTCCGATGGTGACCCGGGGAGTGGCAACAGACGCCCCATCTTCTGGACATATCGGCGACCGGCGGCAGGATTGGCGATCCGGGGAAGCAGACCGAGGGCATCCATGAGCCGGCCCAGGGCATCGGATTCATCCCCCGGTTTGTGCATCGTGGAATTGGGACCGTGCTCGACAAGAAACCCCGCGGAACGGGAGGTGCGGATCACCCCCCCGGTACGGCCCGTCCGTTCCACCAGGGTGACCGCCACCCCCTTGCGTTCGAGGAAAAAAGCGAGTGACAACCCCGAAATTCCGCCGCCGACGATGATCGCCCGTGGTATGCCGTTCATAATGTCCTGGAAAAATTCCTGGTGGCGGGACGGTGGGACAAATGCCAGTCGAACACCATGCACACGTTACGGATCATCAATTTTCCGACCGGTCGGATATCGATGCCCCGGTCGTGAAGGTCCACCAGGCCATCGGCGGCCAACGGTCGCAGGGCTTGCAGTTCCCCCTGGAAATAATCGGAAAACAGGATACCGAACCGGGTTTCGATCTCGGCGAATTCAAGGGAAAAACGACAGATCAACCGATTGATGACGGCATTGCGGATTTCATCGTCGCGCGTGCGCCTGAGACCGCGATGGATCGGGGACTGCCCCTGGGTGACCGCGTCGCGATAGCCGTCGATGGTTTTCTGGTTCTGCGCGAACACCTGGCCGACCTGGCTGATGGAAGAGACGCCCAGGCCGAACAGGTCGCAGTCGGCATGGGTGGTGTATCCCTGGAAGTTTCGGTGCAACATCCCTTTTCGCTGGGCGATCGCCAGTTCATTGTCGGGTTTGGCGAAATGATCCATCCCGATGAAGACATACCCGCGCCGCAACAGGGTATGGATGGTCTGTTCCATCATGGCCAATTTTTCCGCCGCCGACGGCAACTGATCGGCATGGATTCGCCGCTGCGGCATAAAATAATGCGGCAGATGGGCATAATTGAAAACGGCGAGCCGGTCGGGGTCGAGCACATCGAGGACCTCGTGCAAACTGTTGTCGAAGGAGACCCGATCCTGAAGAGGAAGCCCATAGATCAAATCAAGATTGACCGAATGGAAACCGGCGGCCCGGGCTTCCGCCACCACCCTGCGGTTGAGGTCCATCGGCTGAATCCGATTGACCGCCTTCTGCACCGCCGGATCGGTATCCTGAACCCCGAAGGAAATCCGGTTGAACCCCATCCGACGCAAACCCGAGATCGCCCCCGGAACCACCTCCCTGGGATCGATTTCAATGCCGTATTCACCCGAATCGTCGTCCAGAATGTGGAAATGCTGTCGCAACCGGTCAAAAAGGGCCGCCATCTCATCCAGAGACAGGAATGTCGGGGTGCCACCGCCAAGATGCAACTGCCGCACGGGTCGCGAACGGGTCACCAACCGCCCCACCGCCTCGATTTCCCGAAACAACCATTCCAGATAGGCCGATCCCTGGCGACGATCCTTGGTCACCAGCTTGTTGCAGGCGCAATAGAAACAGACCGTGTCGCAAAAAGGGATGTGAATGTAGAGAGAGACCGGGCGTTGGGGATCGGTTCTGGCGATGGCTTCCACCTCGGTGGTCACCTCCGCCGCCGGGAACGGTTCGACAAAGCAGGGGGCGGTGGGATAGGAGGTGTATCGGGGACCCGAGACATCATATTTGCGTATGAGATCAAGGTCGATGGCGACCGACGGCAATGCGGAACAGGGCATGATCGATGGGTTCTCCCGGTTCTTGACGGAAAATGAAACAGCCGCAAACGCCCGCTTCACCCCCCTGTTTCATGGACCACGTCATTGCAACATCGTGGCGTTTGATCCGTGAATATGTTATCGAAATGTGGCATGCTCACCCGGCATGGAGATTCCAACGATGATGGTGACCGGCCTGACTGTGGTTCGTCAAGTCAAAATTCCCTGTTGCAGGGTCGTACCCCAATGAAAACTTCATCCAATCGTGAACAACAATTATTTCTGGTGACCGGGGGGGCCATCCTATTTCTGATTTTGGCGGTGGTGGTCTTCAACATGATCAGCGCTCCGAGCCCCGTTCCCGAGGAACACGCCGAACCCGTTTCCAGGGTCCACACCGCCGAGAGCCAGCTGGCCACGGCGGTCAGCGAAACCAGGGAACCCTGGAAAGTCGTGCCCGAACCCGTGGCACCCCCGACCAACGATGCCACGGCAGCGGTCCCGCCACCGGAGCAGGCGGAAGAACTCGCCCCCCACGCGGTACAGCTCCCATCGGCGCCGAACGGCGCAACCGTCAGCGAAACCACCACCGATCCCCTGGAACGGGCGCGGCGGATGCTCGAACCAACCCCACCGGCCACGGCGAGCGTGACCAAGGCTGCTCCCCCGGTCGCCACGACAAAACAGACCGTCCCAACGACTGCCGCCAAGCCCATCGTCGTCCCCCATCCTCCCGCCACCCTGCCAGGATCCGTTCCGCCACGGCAGGCCCCCGGCGCCCAGGCCGTCCATGCCGAAACCTTCCCGGCGGTCGCGGCCACGGAACCGCGCCCTGCCGCCACGACACCTCAAGCCACCCGCCAGGGCACCGAGAAACAGCCTGTCGAAAAACCTGTCACCAAAACGCCTCCGCCCGTGAAAACGGTCAAAATCGCCGACAGGCCGATCGTTCCCCCGGAAGCGCCGGTCAAGGCAACCAAGGCAATCGAGCGGCCCACCCCCACTGTCGAAACGGTCCGGCAAGCGCAACCCGTCAAGACGCCGCCACCCGCAAAGGTCGATTATTCCGAAGAGCTGACCCAGGAGATCGCCCGACAGTTTGGCGCCGAAGCCGCCACGACATCCACCAAACCCACGGCCAAACCCGTCGTTACCGCCAAATCGGCCCCCTCCCCCTCGGGAGGATCGCGATTTCTGATCCAGATCGCCTCGTTCGCCACCACCGACAAGGCCAAATCGATGGCGGACCGGGTGGGATCGGTCGTCTCCCAGGGACGACGCATACCGGTCAGTCAAGTCAACGCAACCGTCAGCGGCAAAAGTTATTTCCGGGTCCGTGCCGGTCCCTTCGCCAACCGTGCCGGCGCCGAGGCGGCCCTCCAGGCCCTGGGACAGGCAGGCATCGGTGGCTCCATTGTCTCTCTGGACTGACCGGTCCATGAAGGAACGTCGTCAAGGTACCTGAAGAAAGGTAACTGCCCGGGTATGCGGTTCAATTATTGAAAGAAAAAAGGGGGCTTAAGGGATTGCCCCCAGGGTTTTGCTTTTGATTTTGTTTTTGACTTTGTTTTTCACGCACCATTTCACCCGAAGCGAATTTCTGCGGTTTTTGCGGAAATTCGCGTAGGCGCGCGCCTGCGCAAGTTCCCGCAAAAATCACGAGGGAATCTTGCTTCGGGTGAAATGGCGCGTGAAAATCAAAGTCAAAACCCTGGGGGCAATCCCTTAAGCCCCTTTTTTCTTTCAATAATTGAACCCGAAACGTACCTGGGCAGTTACCTTCTTTCTTTCAATGGTTTCCTCTTTAGTCCGTGGGATGTCATGTTTCTTGAAGCAACCGGCATCGAACATCGTTTCGGTCGGCGAACGGTGTTGCGAGGAATCGAACTGACCGTCCCCGAAGGAGACTGCGCCGTCCTCTACGGCGCCAACGGTTCGGGAAAATCGACGCTGCTCTCCCTGATCGCAACCCGATTGCGCATCCAGAAAGGACATTGCCGTCTCGATACGATCGATCTTGGCCGCGAAGGGGAAACGGCCCGGCGCCACCTGATCTTCGTCGGCCATCACAGCCATTTGTACAGCCATCTGTCACCAACGGAAAATCTTCTGTTTTTTCGCGATCTCCACCAGATCACCGCCACCAACGACACCCTTGCCGAAGCCATTTCCCAGGCAGGACTCGCCCCCTTTCGCCACCAGCCGATCCGATGGTTTTCCGCCGGGATGAAAAAAAGACTCTCCCTGGCGCGAATCCTGATGTTTCAACCACGACTGCTGCTCCTGGACGAACCCTATTCGGCCCTGGATCATGAAGGAATCGTCTGGCTCAACACACTGATCGACTCGTTCCAACAACGCGGCGGCATCGTCGTCATGGCCAGTCACGACCCCGCCCGGGTCGCTGCCCTGCGCCATACCCCCTGGCGCCTCGAAGGGGGACGGTTGCATTCGATGGGAGAAGCGAATCCATGTTGAGGGGCATCTATCGACTGGCATGGAAGGATGTCCTGGCCGATTTCCGCCACCGTTCCACCTTCTCGTCGATGCTTTTTTTCTCCGTCGCCGTGCTCCTGGTGTTTCAGGCCGCCTTCGAACCCAACGGCCCGGAAGCACAACGCCTGGTGCCAGGACTGCTTTGGACCACCGTCCTCTTCACCACCATCATGGGACTGGGACGGGTGTTCCAGTCGGAAGAGGAAAACGGCGCCTTCGAAGGGCTCCTCCTCACCCCTCTGCCTCGCGGTGCCCTTTTTTTCGGCAAATGGTTGGGAAACCTGGTCCTGTCGCTCCTGGTCATGATCATGCTCGTCCCTTTGACTCTGATCCTGTTCAATGTCAACATCTGGCACCAGTTGCCGCTGTTGCTGGGACTGCTCTTTCTGGGTACCATGGGACTGACCGCCCTGGGCGTACTCCTGGCCGCCATGACACAAACGGCCCGATCCCGGGAAACCCTTCTGGCCCTTCTGCTTCTGCCCCTGGTCGCCCCCCTTCTCATCGCCGGGGTCCAGGCGATGAACACGGTCATCGCGACCGGAAGCGCGGTGGGACCCTGGTTGAACCTGCTCTTGATCTTCGATGCCATCTACCTGTCCCTGGCCCCCTGGGGATTCGGATGGCTGGTGGAGGAATGATGCGATGATGCGGATATTCGCCATGAACCGCTGGCTCGGATGGCTCTGCCTGGCACTGCTCTCCTTCGCCTTGTGGCTGGTCGTGAACGCCCCCATGGATTACCAGCAGGGCAATTCGGTCCGCATCCTCTACATTCACGTCCCCTCGGCAAAAATGGCCCTGGGAATCTATCTGGCCCTGACCCTTTTCAGCATCTGGTACCTGTGGAAAAAAAGCGAAACCGCCGACATTCTCGTCGAAGCCTCCGCCCCGGTCGGTGCCGCCTTCGCCGCCGTCACCCTCGCCTCGGGATCGATCTGGGGCAAACCCATGTGGGGCACCTGGTGGGTCTGGGATGCCCGCCTCACCTCGATGCTGGTGCTCCTGATCCTCTACATGGGACTCATCGCCGTCCGCAACGGCCTCGACGACCCCACCAAAGCTGCCCGGGCCACCGCCATCCTTGCCATCATGGGCGCGGTCGATCTTCCCATCATCCATTTTTCCGTGGTCTGGTGGCGAACCCTCCACCAACCCCCCTCCTTCGGCCAATCAACCGCCGGCCCCGCCATCAGCGGCCCGCTTCTCCCACCACTCCTATGGATGTCGTTGGCCTTTCTCCTCCTCGGCGCCTACATGGTCCTGCTCAAGGCCCGCGAAATCCAGGGACGCCGGACCCTCGAACGGATCGAAACCGAAAGAAACATCCATGTCTGACTATTCCTTCCATGTCCTCGCCGTCTATCTCCTCGCTCTGACCGTCTACGGCGGACTGATCCTGCGGTGGCACCTCAAGGCCCGACATATCCAATCCCAAATCGAATCACACCCCCCCCTTCCACACAACCCCTGAAACATATTTGGCCCGTTTATTGAATGTCAGAAGATTGAAAAAAAACAATCCTTACCCCAAATAGTGTTTCACTTGCTTCAATTTTTCCGTTAGACTGGTTCAATAATACGTTTGCGGAAGGATATAAGGGGGAAGGAAAACCCGTAACCGTTCATTCAGGGGGGTGGTCCGAGTTTTCTCGTTCGAGAAAAGTATCGGTCCGCGAGGTTTTGTCATGACAAGTCTTGCAGAACAGTTGAACAACGAACACATCGACATCATCGACAAGTATTGGTCGGCATTTTCCTTCGGTCTGACCTCAAGGGAAGGGCAGTTGATTCTGGGAAAGGCGCGGAGCGCATTTTTCAATCATCTGTTTCGTGAAGAGGGAGAATTGTGTCAAATCCTTCTGACCGCCGCCGAGAAGAATGCCCAAATCGCCAGCGCCCTCTCGCGCATCAATGAAGATGTCTTTTCGCTCACCAAGGTGATCATCGACTCGTTCAGCGAGTTCATGGCCGCCTACAACGCCGAAACCCGCTACTACTACCGCCAGATCATGTATACCATTCTCAACAGGGTCCCACCCGAAGAAGAATCGATCGTGGCGAAATATGCCAATGTGCTGCACATGTTCGCGCAAACACGCCACTGACACAATTTCGATGGACCCATGGAAAAGCTGTCGGCAATCAGGCGGTCGTGCGGAGTCGATGGCGTTCATGCCAACCTTCCCAGTATTGACAAGCCCGTATCCATTCGGATACGATAAGGGCCATGTACGTCATCCACGAGACCAATATCTTTTCCGACTGGCTGACCTCTCCGGGATGCACATGGCAAGGCAGCGATCCTGCGCCAATTGGTCAGAGTACGGATGGGCAATCCCGGCGATGTAAAACCTCTCGGGGATAGCCTGTTCGAAATGCGCATAGATGTCGGTCCCGGTTATCGAATTTACTGCGTCAGACGCGGAGACGTGCTGATCGTGCTGCTGTGCGGCGGGGACAAGTCCTCGCAGAAAAAAGACATTGCCCAGGCGCGCAAACTGGCGAAGGAGTGTTGAACCATGGCAACCGTTGTCACCAAAACGTTCGATCCCGCAGCCTACCTGAATGACGATGAGGTGGTGGCCGAATATCTGACCCAGGTCATGAAAGACGGAACCACCGGGGAATTTCTGATGGCCCTGGGCCATGTAGCCCAGGCGCGGGGCATGAAGCAGGTGGCTGAACTGTCCGGACTGGGCCGGGAAAGCCTCTACAAGGTTTTTGCACCCGGGGCCAAACCACGTTTCGACACGGTGATGAGGATCGTGCATGCCGTTGGATTCAAATTGAACGCACACGCATCCTGAACATTCATCGAAGGGGTCTCTCCTCCGGCGGCGGATCGTGGAATTGGCGGCACCCCCTGGGCCATCAGGTCGTCTTTCTCATTTCAGATCGCTCCGGATGCCAAACCCAAAGCAATCATCAACAACAGCACGCCCGTCCCCTTCCGCACCGTCACCATGGTGACCTTGTACAAGTATTTTTTGCCAACCAATACACCCGCGAATGCGCCGATCACACCCGCGAGCATCAAGGGAATCACGTCCACGTCGATGATCGCCGTCGTTCCGACGCCGAAGACCTCTCCATAAACCAACAAGCGACTTGCATCCACCAGAAGCCCGATCCAGGCGTTGGTACCCACAAAAACCTCCGTGGAAATGCCGGTCTTGACCAGAAAGGCGGAACGTAACGCCCCCTGATGCCCGGAAAGCCCGCCGAAGAATCCCGAAAGCAGACCACCCAGGAACAGATACCGGCGATCAAAACGCCTTTCCCGCAGGCCGGGCAACAATTCCAACAGGGCGAAGACAACCATCAGCGCCGCCATGATCAGTTTGATGGGGGTGATCACCGCTTCCCTGCCGGCCAGATCGTAGCGAACCATCTCGCCCAGGCCGGTCATCAAGCCCAGCACGGTGGCCCCGACCAAAGCGGCGGCAACGGCAGGCACGCCAAAGCGCCATACCAGCTCCCGGTCCAGACGACGACCCGTGGCCCCGACCTTGAACAGATTATTGGCCAGATGCACCACGGCGGTGGCCGCCACCGCCGTCTCCACCGGCAGGAACAGCGCAAACACCGGCATCAGCACCGTTCCCAAACCAAAACCGGAATAAAACGTCGTCGTGGAAACCATGCAGGCAACAACAGCGATCACGATGAGATCCATCCATCCCCTCCACAAGTCTATCGGCCCGTCAGTCGGCCTGTTTTCTTGAGAACTTTCAAAAAGATCCAGACTGTCAAAACAAATACGGACAAGGGTATCCAGACACTTTCGATCCCCAATCGCCCGTGAACGACGAAACTTCTTAGATTCTCGATAATAATGAAAACGATTATTGTGGTAAACACCGTATCATGCTCCCGGTACAGGGCCATGGCGAAACTGAACGGCAATTCCGGGGTACGCCACAACGACGGACGCGGAATCATGCAGGGGACGCGGTCGGCATATTCCCGGTAACGAACGCCGAATCTTTCCAACAGAAACGCCTCCTCGGTCAGGATGATGGGTGTGTAGGCCAGGGCGAAAAGCAGCGTGTTGAACAAAAGCACCTCCCAGTTCTGGAGAAGCAGGCTGATCCCCATGAGTATGAGATAGTTGCCGAGATAAAGCGGGTTCCTCACGATGGAATAGAGACCGGTGGTATTCAGAATCTCGGCCTTTTGCTCCCTGGTATTGCGTCCCGAGGTTCCATGGGGGACATGTCCGACCGTTCCGACGCGAATGCCATGCCCCATCAGCGCCACCAGGAGGCACAACGCTTCAAAGAGCAGATCAACGGAATGGCTCCCGAAAGGATAATTGATGTGATGCCGTTCAAAGACCACCAGGGGAACGAGCAACAACGGTGTAAAGCTGCGAAACCTGAAGAAGATGTGTCCCAGGTGTTCCAGATAACTGGACAATGGCATGAATCGGTCTCCTCCATGACGTTGGTGGCGCTCAACGCATTCGTGACGTATCTTCTCCCACTTCCCGGCACAGTTCACGCGCCTGCCGGCCCACCAGTTTCAACACCTCGTCCCCTTCCGGGGTCAGATAATAGCTCTTGCGGGACTTCGGCCCCCGTTCTGGATCCTGTTCGCCACGCAACCAACCGTTTTTCTCCATCCGGTTAAGCAATGGATAAAGGGTGCCGGGGCTGACATCGTAGCCGTGGCGGCGCAACTCCTGGAGCATCCAATGTCCGACCACTCCTCCCTCGGCAGCATGGTGCAGAATGTGAATCTTCCAGAATCCCAGCAGGATTTCCCGCATTACCAGTTTGCGCCGCTCCTCCATGAAACATTCTCCAATATAGACGATCATCGTAGACGTTTATCGTTATAATGTCAATACCTGGAACAGCCTCCGACCAACAATCATGAATATCGCCCATCATTAACGATTGACGATAATCATAAGGTGCGGTTAGCATGCTATTTTGCCAAGAAGAAACCAACACGGCCCACCATTGGCGCCGAAAGCATCGTGATTGCGTTCGGAACGGCTGAAACGGCGGCAGAATGCAGGAGAAACATGGCACGCAACAAGGCAAAAGGAGGGCAGCATGCGCACCTTGTCCATAAAAGTCCGGGTCATGGCCACCGCCGCCGGAATTTTCCTGGTCAGCACCTTGCTTATGGGCTTCTTCACCCTCGAATCCCAGACGGCGCAAATGGCGCGGACGACCCATGACCGTGCTGCCCGCACCCTGAAGCTATTTCCGGTGCAGGTAGCAGCGGACGCCGAAGGGCTGGCCAAGGCCCACGCCGGCCTGACCCGGAAGACCGAAGTGCTGCGCCTGTTCGCCAACCGGGACCTGAAGGGGCTCAAGGCCGCTGCCAAACCCATCTTCGACCAGATCAAGGCCGACTTCCGCATCACCCACATGTATTTCATCACCCCGGAGGGGGAAGTCTTTCTCCGCGCCCATGGCGAAAAGCGCGGGGACATGCTGCAACGAGTCACCTATCTGCAAGCCTTTTCCACGCATCGCTTGGCCAGCGGCATCGAGATGGGCAACAAATTTTTCTCGCTCCGCAGCGTACACCCCATCACCCTGGACGGACATCCCATCGGCTATCTGGAACTGGGTCAGGAGATTGATCACATATTCAGTAATATTCACGAGATGACCGGCGACCACCTGAGCCTGTTCCTCACCCGGGAATTTATCCAGTCCAAAAAAGTGGAATTGCAAAGGCCCCAGGTTGGAAATTTCGGCATGCTGGAGACCTCCGAGCAGGAGACGGCCGCCGGTCTGGCGGAAGCCCTGGGCAAGAAGATGGATGAAGGGCTGCGCAACATCGTTCTGACGGATGTGAAATGGAACGGGACTTGGTTCGCCGTGGGAGTAGAGCCCCTGAAAGATGCTTCCGGTTCGGTCGTCGGTGTCCTGCTGACCCATCGGAACGTTTCTTCCCTGCGGGCCGGGGTCTGGAACACCATCTGGCTCAATTCCGTCCTGTTCGCCCTGGTGCTTTTCGCCGCAGGCGCCATTCTCTACCTTTCCATCCGGGAGCGGTTGGCGAAATTCAACGAACTGCGCACCACCCTCCGGGAAGTGACCAATGAATGGAATCTTACCCGGCGGATTTCGTGCATCGGAAAGAACGACGAAATAGGTTCCGTCATCATCGGATTCAACCAGTTCATGGAAAAACTGCAACTTGTAGTAGGAAAAGCCAAGACCATTATCGATGACGTGGTCGATGGCAGCGGCGAGATCCAATCCGCCGCCTCCCGCCTTTCCTCGGGCGCCACCGCCCAGGCGGCCAGCGTGGAGGAGACTTCCTCCGCCATGGAGCAGATGGCGGCCAACATCCAGCAAAACACCGACAATGCCCTGACCACGGAAAAAATCGCGCAAACGGCGGCAAAAGACGCCTCGGAGGGGGGGCAGGCCGTTGCCCAGGCGGTGGACGCCATGAAACAGATTGCCACCAGGATTTCGATCATCGAAGAAATTGCCCGCCAAACCAACCTGTTGGCGCTCAATGCCGCCATCGAGGCAGCCCGGGCCGGAGAACACGGCAAGGGGTTCGCGGTGGTGGCGGCCGAGGTACGCAAACTGGCGGAACGCAGCCAGACCGCCGCCGGAGAGATCAATACCCTCTCTTCCTCCTCCGTCCAGGTGGCGGAGCGTGCCGGGGAGATCATGAGCCGACTGGCTCCGGATATCCAGAAGACAGCGGAACTGGTCCAGGAAATCGCCACGGCTTCCCGCGAACAAACTCAGGGTGTGACACAGATCAATACAGCCATTCAGCAATTGGACCAGGTCATCCAACAGAATGCCGGAGCCTCCGAAGAACTGGCCACCACGGCCGAGGAACTCTCGGGGCAGGCATTGCATCTGGAGGAAAGCATGGCCTTTTTCAAGATTTGAGTGTTCGATGCATTTTCTTGTTCGTTTCGGCACGACACGCCGTTCCATGCCTCCCCGGCAGATCCGACGGCGGTTCTTCTTTCGATTGCGGCAAAAGAATCCGACGTTTGGACACATCCCGCCTGGGACGGTAGAGAATGGCGATGTGGCCGATCATGCCGGCCTGTCGGGCGTCCGTGTGTTGCGCAATCTTTTCGGTCAAAGATGTCTTTTCTTCCTTGAAATCGTTGAAGCGAATCTTGATCAATTCATGGTCCTCCAGGGCTCGCTCAAGCTCGGCCAGGACCGCTTCGGTCACCCCATCGTGGCCGATCGCCACCACCGGTTTCAACGGATGGGCAAGAGCGCGAAGATATTTTCTTTGGGTCGAGGAAAGATTCATGGCCATCCTTCTTGAGAGTCGATCGGACACCGATGGAACCACTCCATCATCGGCAAACATTTTTCTGGACCTGGCGAAAACCGGTCAATCCCGGAATTCATCGCGAATTTCAAGGATTTCATCAAGGTGGGCCACAAACGCATCCACCACCCGGGGATCGAAATGGCTTCCCTTGTCCCGCTCGAGCAGGGCAACCGCATCCGCCACACTCCAGGCTTTTTTGTAGGGGCGCCGTGACACCAGGGCGTCAAATACATCGACCACGGCGCAAATGCGGCCTGCCAGGGGAATCTCCTCCCCCGCAAGCCCCCGCGGATAACCACGGCCATCCCAGCGTTCATGGTGGGTCCGGGCGATGACGCAGGCGGTCAGGAGGGGTTCTTCATGGCCGCCGCCAAGAATTTCCGCCCCGATTTCCGGATGCCGGCGAATCCTGGCGAATTCGTCATCGGTCAAGCGGTCCGCCTTGAGGAGAATGGCATCGGGAATGCCGATCTTGCCGACATCGTGCATCGCCGCGGCACTTTCGACGCACGCACAAAACACGGCATCGCCACTCAAGGCACGACTCACGATCCCCGCATAACGGCTCATCCGCAGGACATGGTTTCCGGTCTCGTTGTCACGAAATTCCGCAGCCCGCCCCAGACAGTGAATCACCTCCATCTTGGCCCGCTCCAACGCGGCATTGGCCCGCTCCAACTGCTCGTTGGCCTCCCTGAGTTGCACGGTCCGGATACGCACCTGATCCTCGAATCCCTTCTTCAACAAATGGACCGTCAACAGGTTGCTGACCCTGGGAATGACCTCCATGTGATCCAGGGGTTTGTTGAGGAAATCAAGGGCGCCGGCATTCAGGGCGGCATGGCGGACCTGACGATCGGTGACGGCGGTGATCATCAGCACCGGAAGATAATGCACCTCCCCCCGTGCGGCACGAATCGCCTCCATCACCTGGATTCCATTCATGTGCGGCATGTTGTAATCCAGAAGGACCAGATCGAAGGCCCCTTCGAGATACAATCGGACACTCTCCCGCGCATCATGGGTCGTGGTGATGTTCGTAAACCCGGCCCGTTCCAGAATCATCCGCATCAGACGGTTGTTGGCAGGCTGGTCATCCACGATCAGGATGTTGGCCTGGGACAGCGCGACGGTGACGTGCATGAAACAAACTCCTCGCCTACCCACCCAGATGATGCCGCACCCTTGGGAGGAAATCATGTAATATCAATGGCTTGACAACAAGGTCGTCGGCCCCGAGATGAAAAGCCCGGTCCCGTGTCTCCACCTTCTCGTCGCCGGTGATCAGGATGACGGGAATCCTTCGGGTCTGATCGTTTTTTTTCAATCGCCGCAACAGTTCCATGCCATCCATTCCGGGCATGTTCACATCGGACAGGATCAGATGGGGAGGGTCCAGCCCGATCCGTTCCAGGGCTGAATGACCGCTCTCCACCTCGATGACTTCAAGATCCATTTGCCGCAATACCGAATGGACCATGAAGCGATCCATGGGTTCGTCGTCCACCAGCATCACCCGTGGTTGAACGTGTGGCAGACGGGCACAAAAAACCGATCCCTCGCCCGAACTGCTCTCGACCGCCAGAGTCCCGCCATGGGCCTCCATGATGTCAAAGCTGAAGGGGAGTCCAAATCCGGTCCCTGTTTCACCCGCCGTTCCAAGGGTGGTGGTTTTTTCCGAAACATTGAACAGGCGCGGCACCATCTCCGGAGAGACGCCGACCCCCTGATCGCAAACTTCCAGGGCCGGTCCTCCCGATTCGGGTTGCCGGATGACGATCACATCGCCGGAACGGCTGAACTTGATGGCGTTGGTGAGCAGATTTTGCACCACCGCGGCAAACAGGCTCATGTCGGCAAACATGCGGACATCCGGTGGAATCTGGTTGTCGATGGCGATTTCCTTGTCGCGGGCCAGATGGACGATCCGCTGCACGACCGATTCGGAAAAAAATCTGAGGTCAAAAAAGGTTTTGTCCGGAATGATTTTTCCGGTCTTCAGCCGACCGATGTTCAAGACGCCCTCGATCAGTTCGATGAGGCTGCGTCCTGTGGCCATCATGTCATGAACGAGGTCGCGTTGCGCTGGTTTCATGCTGCCGTCGGGATCGTCGAGCAGGAACTCCATCAATCCCACCATCGAACTGAGGGGCGCGCGCAGATCATGGGCCACCAGCGAGACAAACTTGTCCTTTTGTCGATTGGCCTCCGACGCGGCCTCCCGCGTCCGCCGAATCAACTCCGCCACATCGTCGTCGCCGCGTTTGCGGAAGGAGACTACCCGCAAGGATTCCCCCGGAGAAAGAGATACGTCACGGACCGACACATCCACCGCCAACAGCGAACGATCGCGGGCATACAGGACCCCTTCGCGACTGGCGCCGGACTCATCCCCCGATCCCAGATGAAGACATCGTCGCTCCCCCACGCCGGGACCACCACCTTCCGCCCGTGGCGCACAGCAAAAGCAGGGGGGGGGGGCAAGGGAAGAAATCTCCTGGCGCCGCCATCCCAGAAGTTCCTCGGCACGGGCATTGAACAACACAATGCCGCCCCTGGCGTTCAAGGCGTAGACCCCGCAATCCAGGGCATCGAACAAACGGTTCAACCGGACATCCAGCATGCACGAAAATCCTTCCGTGATTGACAATTGACCCCTGAATTTTCCGCCCCGGCACGAATCCAAGCCAGAAATCCTTTCCCCATCATACCCCGTCCTTTGAAATTCCGAAATCCCATGGCACGATTCGACCGATAAGAAACAGACCCACCGGCGGTCAAGGAAGTGGATGCAAAATAACCGCCTTTGTGGCAACATGGCTCGTTCAATCCCATGGATCAACTTTTCAACCGGTCTCCCGCGGACCACGGGTTTGTCACCATGAATGCATTCGACCGTTTGCCGACAGGCCTGAAATCGGGGCTGGGTTTGGGTTTGGCAACCTTGTTTTTCCTGCTTGCCCTGACCGGATACGAAAAGGAGATCCGCCTGTGGATCAATCATCGACAGGAACTGCTGCGCCTGGTCACCCCCCAGCCCGAGGCGCAACGGGCTTCGGCGGTCGAACCATCCCTGGATCCCGGCTGGCTCAAGGGGATCGAAGAACGTCTCAACAAGGGACGGCAGGGATTGTTGGAGCAACAAAAAGCCATCGAGAGCCAACAGGAATTATTGCACCGCCACGCCCAGGCCGTCGCCACCCTGAAGGGTGAACTCCTGCGCCTGCGCCAGACCGTTGCCCCGTCCGATACCACCGGACAATCCGTGGCAACGCCCCCTCCCCAGGAAGAAAATCTCAAGCTGTTCCTCGAACTGCAACAGGCGTTCGTCACAAGCCTGGCGTTGCCTGCCGCACGCATGGACGACTCCCAGGAACTCAAGGAATTAAGGAAAAGCAACGATCGACTGGCCGCCATATCCCAGGCACTGTTGCAAAAAATTCCCGGAAAGGAATCCGACCCCTGGCGCAAGGGAATGCAGGAACTGGAGCTTGCCGCACGGGAGCGCAACAAGGTTCTCGATGCCCTCCTCCAGGCCGACAAGACGCCCACCAGGCCCGCCCCGCCGGCCATTGATTCCCGATCGCCCCCGAATCAAGCCGCTCCCGGCAACCCCCTGCACCCTTTATTTTCCCAGCTTGAAACCGCCCTCCTGCGTCACGATCTGGAGCGTATCCGCGGGCTGGTCGTCGAACTGCGACGGAGCGAAAAAGAGTACCGTCTGCATTGGAAAACCCGTTATCGCAACCATTTCGGCCAACTCTGGAAGAATCTGGAACAATCGTTCGCCGAGGCCGGAGAAAAGACGAACGAAATCAAGGCCGCTGCCATCGCTTACAAAGAGGCCTTCGAACGTTTCGTCGCGGAAAACGATGCCAACCGCTCGCGGGAAAGCACCATCACCACCCTCAACAGCCGCGCCGACCGATTGGAAGAACTCATCGCCAACGTGCGGGTCGAAGAGATCGGTATCGGATTTCTTCGCTTGAAGGGGGCGGCCTATTCCGGCGACGTCAAGGGGGTACAGACCTCCCTGAACGAGTTGCGGACCCGAATCCAAGGCTCATCCCTTTCCGCAAACGACAGGGACCGGCTGATCAAGGCCCAGGAAACCTTTGCCAGCGGATTTTTCTCGCTGGACCCCGCCCGGATGGCAACCACGCCCGCCCCGGCCACCGGTCTTCCCGCCATGAACGCCGGCGCGTCCGATCCCGCCCAGGAAAAAGGGTTGCGGGCGCTTCACGAGCTGGCCCGGACGATGGTTCGGACCAACGAATCCATTTTTTCCGATCCATCGTTCGAAACTGCCCTGAAAACTTCCGCCACCAGCACCGCCGCCCTGTCTCGGACAGGGAAACATGCACCGCCCCCTCCGGTGACCGCAGCCGAATCCGCAGTCATTCCGACGAGTGTCCCCCTGCCCAAAATCGATCCGGCCATTCTTGAAATTCCCAAGACTCCACCGATCGTTTCCAGGTCCACCCAGACCGCTGCCCGTCCTTCCACAAGTCCGACGGCCCTGGAATCCTCCATACCGCCACCACCCGTTCACGGTCAGGGACCGTTGATCTGGGCGGTCCTGGCGATCCTTTCGGGAATCGTCTTGACGTGGCTTTCGGTTCGCAGCCTGGAAAAGGGTCCGAGGATGCTGCTGCGACAGCTTGAACCCTTTTCTTCCGACCATAAAGGACCGTCCCGATCCGCGGCGCCGATTCAACTCGAAGGGGGGGTCATGGGACAGGTTGCCGACCGGCTCAACCGTTGCCTGCAATCGGCGCGGGACCAGTCGGCGCCACAGGAGTCGGGCATGGCCGACATCAGGCCGCTTCTGAAGGGACTTTCATCCAGATTCAAGGAGATCAAGGACCGGCATGGGATCCTGTCCGAACAGGCGTCCCGGGCCGTCGGTGCCACCGACGCCCTGGGCAAGCAACATGGTGCCGTCCTTGCCGCCCTGGAAAAGACCTCGGGATTGATGACGGGGGTCGGTCATTCCGCCGATACCCTGATCGAAATGCTGGGCCGTTCATCCAGCGCGATGGAAACCTCCAATCACAATCTGGCCTCGGTTGCCGCCGCCGCCGCCCAGGCTTCGGCGGGTCTTTCCCAGATCAGCGATCTGGCGCAGCGCTCCAATTCCAACATTTCCTCGACCGCCGCCGCCGTCGAATCGTTCCGCGCCAGCCTTGACGAGGTGCGTTCCCTGTGCCGTCTGGCCAACGAACAATCGCAACTGGCCAACAATCTGGCCAACGACAACCGCCAGGTCATGGAGCAACTTTCAGTTTCCGCCACCGAAATTCAATCGATGGTCTCGATGATCAACGATATTGCCGAACAGACCAACATGCTCGCCCTCAATGCCGCCATCGAGGCCGCCGGGGCGGGAGATGCCGGCAAGGGGTTTGCCGTCGTCGCCAACGAGGTCAAGGAACTCGCCCGGCAAACCGCCCACGCCACCCAATTGATTTCCGACAAGGCGACCGACATTCAAACCAACACCCAGGAGATGCAGTCCCGTGGCGAGAAGGTCAGTGACTCGATCGTCCGCATCAACCGTTCCAACAATGAAATCCTGGTCGCCATGGATGTCCAGGGGGATACCATGTCCACCGTCGCCGATACCATGGCCGAAATTGCCGAGGAGACCAACAATGTCACCCGGCAGGTGGTGGAATCGATCCATGGCATCACCGAAATCACCCGGAACGTTCATGAAGTTTCCACCAGCCTGTCCGATGTGACCGCGAGCGTCCGGGAGAGCAGTGTCGGTTTTCACGAGATGGCGCGACAGGTCGATCAGGCGGAACAGGAGTGCGTGGAAGTGAAAAAGCTGGTTCAGGTGGAACGCGATCAGGTCGATCATGAAACCACCCTCTTGAAGGAACTTCACGAGTCCATCGTGGTGCTCGATGGACTGGGCGACGCACTGGACAAGGACATTCTCAAGATCGGCGCCGCATGACCATGACCGAGGAGCCTGTTCGCATCGACAAATGGTTGTGGGCTGCCCGCTTCTTCAAGACCCGGGGCCTTGCGGCGGAGGCAGTCGCGGGTGGAAAGGTCCATTTGAATCAAAACCGGGTCAAACCGGGCAAAACGATCAAACCCGGAGATGAATTGGCGATCCAGAAAGGGTCGTGGGCAGTGACGGTGATCGTTCGCGCCCTTTCGACCCGGAGGGGGCCGGCCAGGGAGGCGGTTTCGCTTTACGAGGAAACGCCGGAAAGCATCGAAAAGCGGGAAAAAGCCGCCAGCCTCGCCACCTCGATCATGGTTCCGGTATCGGGTGGACGACCGACCAAGCGTGATCGGCGCGACCTTGAGAAATTGCGCGATTCGTGATGCGTCTCGATGCCCCCCAAGAACCCTCCCGGTTGAAAATTATTGAAAGAAAAAAGGGGTCTGGGGGATTGCCCCCAGGGTTTTGTTTTTGACTTTGTTTTTCCACGCGCCCCTTCACCCGAAGCGGTTTCTCGCGTGGTTTCTGCGAAAAGACCAGGATGCATTGCAAGTTTCCAGGCAGCACAACTTGAAATATGTTCACTTTTCTTCGCAAAACCCGCGAAG
>JADGCV010000056.1 GCA_015228815.1 Magnetococcales bacterium
ACCCTGGGGGCAATCCCCCAGACCCCTTTTTTCTTTCAATAATTCTGGGCCCTGGGGGTACCTGGGCAGTTACCTTTGCTGCCGCCAGGCGACGGTGGGACCCATTGAACTTGTCCCCATTGGCGATTATACTGATATTGGGTCGTTGTGCGGATTGTACCCTCTGAACCGGATAAAGATGGCAGATCATGACAATCAAGGATCCATACCCAACAGGATCACACGCAACCCTGTTGGAAGATGACGAGGCAGTGGCCATGTCGAAGACCAACCGCAAAAGCATCCTTTCCGGCCTGGATGATCCCAGACCTTCCCTCCTGGGCATGATTCGCAAGTATGGACTCGGGTTGGCAGTATTGCTGGCAGTACTGGGTCTGGGGTCCTTTTTTTTGAGCGGAACGTCGGACAATACACGCAAGCAGACATTCATCTCCCTTGAACTGCCACCGCCGCCGCAAGCCACTGCCACCCCCATCAATCCTTCGACTTCCGCAGCCAGTCCGCCCGCCATACCCGACGACCAGGAGTGATCGACGCCCTCCCCCCCCCGATGCCGGATCCCGGATCAAGCATGGGAGTGGTGCCGTGGGTTTCCATCAATGTTTCTGGCCGCTTTCCAACACGCGAATCCGCTCCTCGGCAAACCGGACCACATGCTCCGCGACATCATTCATCTTGATCAGATGTCGATAATACGAAATCGCCTCTTTATCCCTCTTGGCCTTTTCAAGGTTGACCGCCAACCCAAACCACCAACGGTATTGATCCGGTTCCAAACGCAACAGACGGTTGAAATATCGGTTGGAGTTTTCAAGGTTGCCCCGCTTTTGTTCCAGGGATGCCATGATCCCCAAAGCGGCGATGGAGTCGCCATCCTGGGACAGATGCTCGCGAACGACCCGCTCCGCCTCATCCAACTGACCATCCTCCACAAGGGTCCGCGCCCACCCCAGGGACTGGGCCTTTTGCAATGGCAGCATCATTTCGCCATTTTCAAGAATTCCGCGGTTGGGCTGGGCCACTCGCACACCGGCGGTGGAGGTCGCAGGTCCCTGGGAAACAGGGGCATGCGGGTTTTCAAGGGTCATCGTCGCCAGATTGTCGAGCGAGGTCGGGGTCGGAATGCCGCGACGCACCGGAACGACCTCGGGTGTTCTGGCCGCCAGAGGATTCGCAACCACGGAAGTTGACGGTCCCTGTTTCGGGGATGGGGATTCATTTTTTCGCGGTGGCGTTTTCGAGAGTCCCAATTTAAAGGGACGCTCGGTGACCGAGGCGGGCACACTCGGGGAAGTGGCGACAGGTGGCGCTGGCGGTTGTGTCGCCTCGGACTCGGGCACCCTGATCACCCCCGAGGGGGCTACCGATTCCTCATCGATGGCCATCGATCCCATCACCCCCGGAACGGAAGTGGTCGTCGTGGCAATCGGGCGCGTCGCCGATTTCAGGGACGGTGCCAATTCCTCCGGTTCGGACAGGGACGAAACAGACGGGTCCATTTCCTCCTGTTCGCCCTGCTTCGGGACGGTCTCCCCGGTCATGGTCCCCTGATCGATCCGCGACAGGAAGAAAATCCCCGCCGCCAATACCAGCGCCATCCCGAAGGCCCAGACGAACTCCTTGCGGCAGAAAACCTTGCGCCCGGAGGTCTCCCCCTGTACCCGTACACCATCATCCGGAAAGGTCACCCCCAGGTCACACAGATCGACGCCATCGAGGGAATGGACCTCCCTTTGATGCAAATCGTTCAGCAACTGACCGATCAAACTCATGAAACGCCCCCTCCGGCCCGTTTTCCACGCAAGCGTTCCATCAGGGAAACCGACTCGGATGCCGCGGTTCCCCATCGCGATCCAATGCGGCGCCAGTAATTCTTCCAGGAGGAAACCGCCAGTCCCTCGGTATCCAGGGCAGCGGTTGCGACCTGGGCAACATCGACGATCCGCTCCCCTCTGCCGACGGCGATCAGAAGGCATTTATGGGCCAGGACATTGATCAAACGGGGAATGCCACCACTCAGGCGATGAATCCGGCGGACCGCGGGCGCGGTGAACACATCGTCCCCCTGGAATCCGGCAATCTGAAGGCGATGGTTGAGGTAAAGCCCCGTTTCACGGGCATCCAGCGGCAACAGATGACAGGAAAAGGTGATTCTCTGCCGCAACTGGCGCAGATTGTACTGCCGTTCGAGACGATGATCCAATTCAGGCTGTCCCAACAGCACGACCTGGAGGGTTTTCTGTCGTTCCGTATCCAGGTTGGTCATAAGGCGGATCGCTTCGAGGGTTTCATCGGTCAGGCTCTGGGCCTCATCGACGAACAGGACCACTTTTTTTCCCTGTTGCCGCAGTTCGACGAGGCGATCGGTCAATTGCCTGATCCGATGCTGAAAACCCATGGATCCATCGTCAGGGGGCACGGCCAATTCATCCGCGAGGGCCTTGTAGGCATCCTCGGGTGTCAGCAACGGATTGAGAAAACAGGCGGTGACCTGATCGCGATCCTGGAAATTGGCCTGAAGTTTCTTCATCAACATTGTTTTACCGGTGCCCGCCTCACCGGTGATCTTGACGAACCCCTCGCCGAAGGAAAGGGCAACGAGGGCGACGTTGAAAGATTCCTGGACCGAAGGACTGAAATGGAAGAACCCGGTGTCAGGGATGAGTTGAAACGGCTGCTCCTGCAACCCAAAATGGCCAAGGTACATGTGTCCGCCCTTCCTTTCCCATCCCCTGCGTCAAACGACACCCCCTTCAGTGGAACCTGTCCCTTCAGTCCTTGAAAAGTTCCGGTCCCACCCGCAAGGCCTCGCCCGAGATGGCCCCATGGGCGACGGGATTGTCGGCCTGAAGTCCCGGACGATGGAACAGGACCACCGGGACATCGATCGTCTTGACATCCTTGAACCATCCTTCCTGAAGATTGGGATAGGTGCTTTTGGGAATGACGAAGAAATCATAATCGTCATCGTTGAAATCGCCATCATTGACCTCGATGAGCCGCAACACCTTGGCCGCCCCCGGATAGTCCGCCACCTTCAATGCGGGAGAGCCGATGCCACTGACGGTCCAGGCGCAGTCGTACTGCCCTTTCATGACCAACGGAATGGCCTTGGTGAAGGAGAGCGGCATGGTGGCAAAATGCTCGGGACCGAAATCGTTGTCGAGGCCGGCCAGGGAATCCCAGACAATCTTGCTGGCGGAGCCGACATCACCGACCGCCACCTGTATTTTACGCCCCTGTTTGAGCAGATCGGCTATTTCCTTGGCCCCCTTGGTTCGTTCCTGGTTGCATACCAGGTGGGCATAGGAGTGAAACACCACCCCATCGATCGGCAACGTGTACTTGTGGACCAGTTTATTGGGGGCCAGGCCAAAATCGCATTCCCCCCTGGCAACCTTTTCGACATTCTCGTCCCCGCCCTTGGTCTCGACTGCCGCCACCGAAAAACCGAGACCGAACCCGTCCATGATGGGTTGGAGGGTCTTGGGCAATCGTTCATAGGACAGCCCCTTGGGACCGCCGCAGAAATTGACGACCGTCCCCTTGTTTTCCTCCGCCAGCGCCGAACTCCAGGCAGGCAACAACACCAGAAACAAGGCAATCTTCAGGATGGATCGATTCATGGAAAGTCCTCCCCATGGCGATAAAAACGTGGACAAAATGGGTATGCCGACGAACGAAGGATGCCGCCTTGCCGAAAACAAAAACGGGCCTGTTTCATCGCCCCAGTGCCATGGTATGACGAAATACCCGAAAGACAAAGGGTTCCCACAAATTTTCGAAAACCAGGACAAACCGACGAAGGTCAGGGACGACGCACGGCCCCGGGAAACCCGTCACCCGGGAATCAATGCCCCTTCAACACCGTGGTGACCATGGTAAAGACGGAACGTTCGATGGTCTGGCGGGCAAAGGTGTCGAACAGGGCGCGTCCGAAGAGTTCACCGGCACGAGGGGCCAGGCGGGGCGAACGTGAAGGCTTGGGAGGGCTGGAAGGGAAACCTGCCACGGGAATCATCTCGGACGGTCGCGCCACGGCAGGGAAAGCGGGCTGGCACAAGGCCAGAATCACGTCCCCATCGAGCCGGGCGGGATCATGGCACACCAGAAGAACCTGTGACCGCGGATTGTATCGAACTTCCGCAACCTCCGGAAGAAGAAGGAGTTTTTTCCGTACCTCCACAGCCGCCGCCGGCGGCAGGCGCAGGCGTATCCGTCCCGGGGACCGGTGCAGCACCCTTCCTCCCGAAACGGCTGCGCTGGCTGGCCGATGGGTCCGGCCCGTATCACCATGAATTTGCCATGCCAGCAGCAGCCAGGGAAGCAATCGTACCATGATCAAAGGTCCCCGCGGGTGGAAAGGAACCGGTCCGGATTCCAGGAGTTCAAACCCCAGGATCGGGCCAGGACGCCAAGCGTCGCCCCGTTATGCAGCACCGAGGTCGCCACCGGTGACAACCACCCCAATCCGGCCCCGGTCAGGATGGCCGAATTGAGAGAGACGGCGGTGGAAAAGTTGCCCCGAACCACTTCCAGGGTACGCAACGCGATGGCACGGGCGATCAGGACACCATCGAGGCGATCCTGAAGCAATACCACATCGGCGGTATCCCGGGCAATTTCCGCACCGCGCGGCATGGCGATCCCGACGTCGGCCACTGCCAAGGCCGGGGCGTCATTGATGCCATCGCCGACGAAGATCACCCGATGCCCGGCCCGTTTCAGTTCTTCCACCGCCTCGGCCTTGCGCTCGGGGATCATTTCCCAGTAGACCCGATCCATCCCCAGGGCGCTGCCGGTGGCCTGGGCCTTGGCCCGGCGGTCGCCCGTCAACATCGCCAGATGGCGGATTCCCAGGCGGCGCAGCGCGGTAACCATGGCTTGCGCCTCGGGACGGGGATGGTCCTCCAGGGCGACCACCCCAACCGCCTTGCGATCATGGGCGATCAGCAACAGAATCAATCCCCGTTCCAGAAGCTCCTCCAACGATTCATTCCATTGCGCAAAGGAAATCCGTTCATCCTCCTCCAGGTAATGGCGGCTGCCGACACGGATTTCCGCGCCATCCACCGTGGCGAACAGGCCGTGGGCGACGATGAATTCGACCTCGCCATGCGGGACATGCGGCAGGGAACGACGGTTTCCTTCGCGGACGACCGCCTCGGCCAGGGGATGGGAGGCATGTTCTTCCAGAGAGGCGGTGATGGCCAGAAGACGCTCCTCGGAAAAATCGGGATGAAAGGAACGAACCTCGACGATGGCCAGGTCCCCGGCGGTCAGGGTTCCGGTCTTGTCGAACACCACCGTATCGGCCAGGGCCAGGTGTTCCAGGGCCTCGCCCCCCTTGATCAGGACCCCTTCCCGACCGGCGCGGATCATGGCCGCCTTGAACGCCACCGGGGTCGATATCTTGATGCCGCAGGAAAAATCGACAAGCAGCGACGATGCGGCCCGACGGCTGTCCCGGGTCGTCAACCAGATGAGTCCGCCCATGCCGAAGGTCCAGCGAACCCGCTTGCGGGCAAGGGTGTCGGCCAGGCGCTGATGCCGTGACGGGACATCGGCGGACTGGTCGATAAACCGGGCGATCCGCGCCATGGCGGTCCGTTCCCCGACCCGGACGGCACGGATGGTCAGTCGTCCCTCTTCGACGACACTTCCCGAGAGGGCCGGTTTTCCCGCCTCCTTGCGTACCGGCAGTGGTTCGCCGGTCAAGGAGGATTCGTTGACCAGGGCCACCCCGGCGACGACCTCCCCATCGACCGGAATCATCTCCCCGACTGCCACCACGACCCGGTCATCAAGACGAATGGCATGACCGGGAACCCGCGACAACTGACCATCCGCCTGTTCCACCCATGCCGACTCGGGAAGCGTGGGAAGAAGGCGATGCAGGGCATCGTCGGCCCGCCGTTCGACTGCCCGTTGCAGATGTTCGCCCAGATCGACCATCAAACGGGTCGTCAAGGCGGCCATGAACTCGCCGCGCCAGGCGGAAATTCCCACTGCCGCGGCATCCAGGGCCTCGACCGTGAGGCCATTCCTGGCCAGACTTTGCACCCCATGCGTCAGGGATGGAAGAATGCGCCACCAGGTCAGGGCGGCACGCCATCCCGGAGGGAGAAAACGGGCCACCACCAGCAGGGCGCCACCCGCGAACGGAAAGGATGGATGGGACGGATGGTGATGGCGCACCGGAACCCGCCGGGCCACCGCCTCGGCGGGCAGGGAACTCAAGGCACGATGGACCCGTGCGACCGTATCGGCCAGACCATCGTGCCGCACCACGATGTCTCCCAGATGGGGGTTGATCCGAACCGCCACAACCCCGTTCAGGCCCGACAGGATGGCCCGGATCCGCCGGCCATCCTGCCCACGGAGCCATGGCGCCCGCAACCTCAGGCGCCGGGGAAGACGATGCACCACGAGGATGCCCTTCAACCGTTCCATGTCAACCTCGACGTTCCGATTCGACTTCCGCCTGGGCATCCTGATAGCGTTCCTTGACCTCTTCCAGGCCGAAACGAACACCGGTCCAAACCTTGGCGACGGCACGAAACAGGGTATGTTGCACCTTGTCGTTGGTCAAAAGATAAGCCGCGGCGGCCCCGAGGAGGACCCCCTTGACAAAACGGCGATCGGCATCCCCATTGTGTCCCCCCTGCGGCGCCGGTGGACCAGGCGGGACCCACGCCCCTTGTGGCTGGTGCCATGCCGGGCCACCCATGGGATATTGGCCATTGTAATGATGATGGTGCATGCGTTTCTCCAAGAAACCAGGTGTTGAAAATCAGGTATTTCAAGCAAGACTCATTTTTCCCCATCGCGCGGCAAGGGCTCCGCATCGCCCCCCGATTGTCCCGACAACAACAGTACCGCCGCCACCCCCACCAGGGCCCCTTTCCAGAATTCCTGATCATCAAGGTCCAGCATGTCCTTCAAGGTGGCGAAAGGGGAGGTCAACAGCGATGAAAGTCCCCCGTTGCCCCCCCCGCGGGGTGTCTGGGGCCGGGACGGTTCCGGATTGGGCAGGGGTTGCGAAGGAGGAGGAGGCATCTGTTGATGGAACGGATGTTGATGGTATGGATACCCATGGGGACCATGGGAAAAGGGGGCATATCCGTTCGGTGCGTATCCCTGGAATTGCGGCTGCTGTTGGATCGGTGGCTGATGGGGCCACCCCGGATGATCATAATGATGCCCCCCTCCCCAGGGATAATGGGGATAAGGCGCAGGATGACCCCACCCCCCCTGGCAATGAGGACAGGGAACCGCGGATTCCGGCGGTTGCACCGCGCTGGCAGCGTTCTGTTGGCGATCTTCTTGTTTTTCATCTTGATTCATCGAATGTTTCCTCATCATGTTGGAATGGGATCGATCCACTCGCAGAGTTCCGTTGGTCCCGTGCCGCAGCCGGAACAGGTGGACTGGCAGCCTGCCCGGTCCCGGATCCGTCGTAGCTGCCCCTTGCGTTCCCAGTGGGACAGCATGTCGCGGAGGACTTCCGGATCCTTGTTGAAATGATGGGCAAGATCCATCAGCGGCACCCGCTTCTGCTTGCGAAGAAAATCCTTCAATTGCGCCATGGACACCATGATCATGCCTCCTCGCAGGCCAGCACTGTGTTTGGAACCGGAGCGGACGTCCGCCCGGTTCCCAAGCGGCGCATCACCAGGATGGTGACGATCCAGGCCGTCAGCAACGCCGCCGTCCAGAGAAACGTCGGGCCGGGATGACGGGAAAAGGTTCCCCATTGATAGAACAGGGTCGCCGCCGACCACGCCAAACCCGTCGTCCAAAATCCGGCGAACAGGGTCCAACGCCATCCCGTCTCCTGGAAGATGGCCGAGATGGCCGCCACGCAAGGGAGATAAAGGAGAATGAACAGGAGATACGCCACAGCGCCGACCCGACCATCGAACAGGCGGGCCATGGTTCCAAACGTCCCCTGGGAAACCTCGGTGGCGCTGGCCGCATCCTCCAGGGAATCGAACCGATCCACCGACACCCCCAACGGATCCAACACCGTTCCCCCAAGTTCTCCCAGATGATCCACGATCGAGGAGACCGCGTCCCGCACACGTTGGACAAGATCGAATCCGGACCGAGCTTCGTCGGATGCCGCCGCCCCATCCCCCTCCATCTGCCCATACACGGCATCCAGGGCCCCGACCACGGCCTCCTTGGCGAAAATGCCGATAAACAGTCCCACGGTCGCCGGCCAGTTTTCCTCCTCGATCCCCATGGGCGAAAACGCCGGGGTGATCGAGCGGCCAATATGACTCAAAACCGATTTTTCGGAGTCGGCATTGCCGAAACTGCCGTCCACACCCAGGGAATTGAGAAAACTCAAGGCCATGATGACCGGAATCAACACCCGTCCCGCCCTGGTGATGAATCCCTTGAGGCGTTCCCAGGCATGAAACGATACCGTGCGCATCGAGGGCAGATGATAGAGAGGCAATTCCATGATAAACGGGCTCGGCTCACCCTGGAGCAGGGTATGGCGCAGAATCAGTCCGGTAAAGATCGCGAAGGCGACCCCCGCCAGATAAAGGCCGAAAACGACATTCTGCCCCCCCATGGGAAAGAAAGCGGCCACGAACAGGGCATAGACCGGCATGCGGGCGCCACAGGACATGAACGGGTTCATCATGACAGTCAGGATGCGGTCGCGCCGATGCTCCAGGGTGCGCGTCCCCAGGATGGCGGGGACGTTGCATCCGAAGCCGACCATCATCGGAATGAACGCCTTTCCCGGCAGGCCGATGAACCTCAGGAAGCGATCGAGAATGAACGCCGCCCGGCCCATGTATCCCGAATCTTCCAACCAGGAAAGAAAAATGAACATGAAACCAATCGGAGGAATGAACGTCGCAAGGGTTTGAATGCTCCCCCCCAGCCCATCGGCCAGCAAAGTGACCAACCATTCGGGGGTTCCCCATGGCGTCAGCAATGCGCGTGGTCCCTCAACAAAAACCGCCCCGAAAAGAATATCGAAAAAATCGATGAACGCCCCGCCCAGATTGATCGTGAACATGAACATCAGGTAAAGAACGCCAAGAAAAATTGGAATTCCCAAAACGCGGTGCATCGCCCATCGATCCAGGCGTTCGGTCAGGCGATGGGAGGCCTCGCCCTTGCGATGGATCGCCGCCAGCGTCATCTGGCCGATGAACCGGTAGCGGGCATCGGCGATGAGAATGTCCGGTTCGTCGCCCATCTCCTCCTCAAGGGACCGATGCCATCGATTCACCTGGTCGCCCATTGAATGGCCCCAGAAAGGCTCGGGTCCGCCACCATCCCCCTCCAACAGTTTGAGCGCGACCCAGGAAGGATCGATGTTTCTGGCCGCCGCGTCCGCCGCCAGTTCCGACCCGAGCGCACCCACCGCCCTGGCCAATGATTCGGGCAGGGGCGGGGCCAGGGGAAGGAGCGATTTTCCGGCCCCCGGATCCAAGGCAATCTCCCGCAACGCAGACATCAACGCCCCAAGCCCTTCCCGCCTCTTGGCGACGACCGGAACCACCCGGCACCCCAACCCCGCCACCAGGGCTGCGACATCCACCACCAACCCCTTTTCCCGCGCCATGTCCATCATGTTCAGGACCACCAGCATGGGAATGCGCATCTCCATAAGCTGGACCGTCAGGTACAGATTGCGCTCCAGATTGGCAGCGTCCAGAATGTTGACAATCAGGTCATAGTCCCCCGAAAGGACGAAATCCCGTGCCACCTTCTCATCGGGTGACTGCGCCGCCAGGGTGTACACCCCCGGCAGATCGACGATGGTGACCGCCACATCCTCGATCCGTGCCACCCCCTCCTTGCGTTCCACCGTCACTCCCGGCCAATTACCCACCCGCTGTCGGCTGCCGGTCAACTGGTTGAACAAGGTGCTCTTGCCGCAATTGGGGTTGCCGACAATGCCAATCACCAGGTTCTTGTCCATGATCTACATCCTCTCCACCAGAACGACATTCGCTTCATCCTTGCGCAACACCAGGGAAAATCCCTTGAGCAGGATTTCCACGGGATCGCCCATGGGAGCGGTACGGCGCACCTGGAAGGATTCCCCACGAGTCACCCCCATGGCCAACAGGCGGGTCCGATAACTGCTGGACCCCTTGTGATAACCAATCACGCGGGCCTTGGCCCCGACCTCCAAATCTCCGATGGTCATGCGCATTCTCCAGGGTTGGTTGACATATCGATGGAGAAACTCTACCGGAACGGAGGAGTTCTGTAAATGGGAATCATTATCATTTCGGCTTTTTTTTTCGACCAAGGAATCAGTTCGTCAACAGGTCGTGGCACAAAGCCCGCGCCCACCCTGATTGGCGGCGCAAAGGGCAGGCAGGGTGTCATCGTTCAAGGGGTGAAGAGGGGATTATTGTTTCCGACCGAGTCTTGAGATGAACGCATCGGGCAGGGAATCGACGAAGCGGACGGCGATGGCATCATGGGTCAGGCGGGCGACCTGACAGGGAAGCGCTGGTCGGGGGGCCAGGGGCATGAGGTGAAGCAGGCCATGTTCCTGCAAGGAGACTTGGATCGGTGGGTACCCGATATGGATCAGCGTTCCACTTTGGCTTATATCCCTGGTGTTGCCGATCAGGGCCCGTCCCTCCCCCAGTTCGAGTACGACCCGTGCTTCCAGCGCAACCCGTTGGGCGCGAAAGAAAATTGGCGGATTGCCGGAAACTGTTGAAGAAGTGGTCAATAGTCCCATTCTTAAGGAATTCTCCTCGGTTCGACAATGGAAACACCTGATCGACATGGGAGTACACTAACGTTTGTTCATGTCAATGTCAAACAAGATTTTCACGGGAATCGCTCTATTTTATCCTTGGGGGTGGGAAGATGGCAAAGTGCTCGTGGATTTTTGGTTGACAAAAAGAATTTTTACCTTGACTTGTGCCGCGAATACAGGTACTTGCATGATATTTTTCAAGATCCTGGCCTCCAATCCGAGACTTTGATGGAGAATGTCTGCGAAGGATCCTTCAATTTTAACAGCAAATCGCTTATGCTTCGCGCAACACTCGGGAGTGCGCCGGTCAGGTGGTTCCGGCCAAGGTTTTGTCACTACTTTTGGAGCGGGAAGGAGTCCCATGAATATTCACGAATATCAGGCAAAAGAGATCCTGGCCAAATTTGGCGTCGCGGTGCCCCGGGGGCGGGTCGCCTTCACACCGGAGGAGGCCGAAAAGGCGGCGACGGAGCTGGGCAGCAAGGTGTTTGTCGTCAAGGCCCAGATTCACGCGGGCGGTCGCGGCAAAGGGGGCGGTGTCAAGGTGGTCAAGAGTGTCGCCGAGGTGAAGAGCGAGGCGCAACGGATGCTCGGCATGACCCTCGTGACCAAGCAGACCGGTCCCAAGGGGAAGGAAGTCAAGAGAATCTATGTCGAGGAGGGATGCAATATTGCCCGCGAGCTGTATCTTGGGATGGTGATCGACCGCGCCACGAGCCGCGTCACCATGATGGCCTCGACCGAGGGGGGGATGGAAATCGAGGAGGTCGCTGCCCGTTCGCCGGAAAAGATTCTCAAGGAGGCCATCGACCCTGCCATTGGATTCCAGGGATTCCAGGCGCGCAACCTGTGTTTCGGCCTTGGTCTGGAAGGCAAGCAGGTCAACAAGGCGGTCAGTTTCATGACGGCGTTGTACAAGGCTTTCGTCGCCACCGACGCCTCGCTTGCCGAGATCAACCCCCTCGTGGTCACCGGTGACGGCGACATCATCGCCCTCGACGCCAAGATGAATTTCGACAGCAACGCCCTGTTCCGCCACAAGGACATCCTCGCCCTGCGCGACCTCAACGAGGAAGATCCGAAGGAGATCGAGGCCTCCAAGTTTGAACTCAACTACATCACCCTCGAAGGCAACATCGGTTGCATGGTCAACGGCGCGGGTCTGGCGATGGCGACCATGGACCTGATCAAGCTCAAGGGGGGCAGTCCGGCCAACTTCCTCGATGTCGGCGGCGGCGCCACCACCGAGAACGTCACCAACGCCTTCAAGCTGATCCTTTCCGATCCTTCGGTCAAGTGCATCCTGGTCAACATTTTCGGCGGCATCATGCGTTGCGATGTCATCGCCGAGGGGATCGTCATCGCGGCCAAACAACTCAATATTCACGTCCCGGTCGTCGTTCGCCTCGAAGGGACCAATGTCGATCTGGGCAAGAAGATTCTGTCCGAATCGGGATTGGCCATCATTGCCGCATCCAACTTCGATGACGCCGCCACCAAGGCCGTCGCCGCCCTGGCCGCCTGAAAGGAGAAGAAAGAATGAGCATTTTCGTCGATAAGAATACCAAGGTAATCTGTCAGGGGTTCACCGGCGCCAATGGAACGTTCCATTCGGAACAGGCGATCGCCTATGGCACGCAACTGGTGGGCGGGGTCACCCCTGGCAAGGGTGGGACGACTCATATCGGACGTCCCGTGTTCAACACGGTCGCCGAAGCGGTCAATGCCACCGGCGCGGACGCATCGGTCATTTTCGTGCCGCCTCCGTTCGCTGCGGATGCCATCATGGAAGCCACGGAAGCGGGACTGCGGATCGTGGTCTGCATCACCGAGGGGATTCCGGTGATGGACATGGTTTCGGTCAAACGTTTTCTCGCGGGGAAGAATACCCGTCTCATCGGGCCCAACTGTCCCGGCATCATCACTCCGGGCGAGTGCAAGATCGGCATCATGCCCGGTCACATTCATCGCAAGGGGTCCATCGGTGTCGTTTCCCGTTCGGGGACGCTGACCTACGAGGCGGTTGCCCAGACCTCGGCGGTCGGCCTGGGGCAGAGCACCTGTGTCGGGTTGGGTGGCGATCCGATCAACGGGACCAATTTCATCGATTGCCTTGCGATGTTCCAGAACGATCCCCAGACCGAGGCGGTCATCATGATCGGTGAGATCGGCGGCACGGCGGAAGAACAGGCGGCGGACTGGATCAAGAAAAACATGACCAAGCCGGTGACTGCCTTCATCGCCGGGGCCACGGCCCCCAAGGGCAAGAGGATGGGACATGCCGGGGCGATCATTTCCGGCGGCAAGGGGACGGCGGATGAAAAATTCGCGGCCCTCAAGGCGGCGGGTGTCCACATTGCCCGCTCCCCTGCGGAAATGGGAACGGTCGTCAAGCAATCCCTGAAAAAGTAACCCTGCCCCAAGCGATACCCGGGATTCTGGTAAGAGGTTCCCGGGTGTCGCCAAGGCCATGATCGCGGCAAACCCAGGTACCCTCCGGGTTTGATTATTGAAAGAAAAAAGGGGGCAATCCCCCAGACCCCTTTTTTCTTTTCAATAATCCTGGGTCCTGGGAGTCCCTGGGGGTCCCTGGGCCGTTACGAATGACTTAAAGGAGTGTTCGATGGGGAAAAAGGATCTGGTCATCAGAATCGCCGGCGAGGGTGGTGAGGGGGTCATCTCCACCGGCGATTTCATCGCCGCCGCATGCGCCCGGGCGGGCCAGGAGGTCTATACCATCAAGACGTTCCCCGCCGAAATCAAAGGGGGATACGCAATGTACCAGATACGCGCCTCCCTGGACCCCCTGTTCAACCAGGGCGATACCTTCGACATTCTGTGCGCCTTCAACGGCGAAGCCTATCAGGTCAACCGCCCCCTTCTTCGCCCAGGGACGGCATTCGTCTACGATCACCCGGACGGGGGATTCGAACCGGAAATTCCCGAAGGAGTCCATGCCTACCCCATCCCCATGTCGAAAACGGCCAAGGAGATGAAATCCTACCGTTCCAAAAACATGGTGGCCCTCGGCGCCCTGTCGGCCTTGTTCAACATCTGCGAGAAAACCCTCATGGAGGTCATCCACGGAAAATTTCACTCCAAAGGGACAGAAAACCTTAATTTCAATATCGATGCCTTCCGGAAAGGACAGAAACTGGGCGATGCGCTGTCCAAGACCGATCCCTGGCGCCTGGACGATCCGGTCCCTCCAAACGATGTGCTCATCGTGTCGGGCAACGAGGGGATCGGCTTGGGAGCGATTCTCGGCGGACTCCGTTTTTTTTCCGCCTACCCCATCACCCCGGCGACCGAAATTGCCAAATTCGTCGCCACCCATATACCCAAGGTCGGCGGCGTTCTCATTCAGGCAGAAGACGAAATCGCCTCGATCTCCCAGGTACTTGGCGCGTCCTACGCCGGCAAACGATCGATGACTGCCACCTCCGGCCCCGGCCTGTCGTTGATGGGGGAAATGCTGGGAATGGCGTCCATGAGCGAAACGCCGGTCCTTGTGGTCGATGTCCAGAGGGGAGGACCCGCGACAGGAATGCCGACGAAACATGAACAGTCGGATCTTTTCCTGGCCATCCACGGCAGTCACGGAGATGCGCCACGCATCGTGCTGGCCGTCGAAAATGTCAACGACTGCATCCATGGAACCATCGAAGCGCTCAACCTGGCGGAACACTATCAATGCCCGGTCATTCTTCTGTCGGACGGATCGCTCGCCTTCTCCACCCAGACCGTTCCCGCGCCGAAACCAGAGAAGGTGACCCTCGTCGATCGGAAACGCTGGGATGGAACCGGGGAATACCAACGCTATGCCATGACGGACGATCACATTTCCCCCATGGCCGATCCGGGAACCATCGGCGCAATGCACGTGGCCACGGGTCTGGAACACGGACCCACGGGGGCGCCGAACTACTCCCCGGCCAATCATGAAGCGATGCACCGCAAACGCTTCGGCAAGATCCAGGGAGTGGTCGAACTCGTTCCCCCAGCCCAGGTCGATGGCGATGGCGACGCCCAGGTCGGAATCATCGCCTGGGGCAGCACCATCGGCGTCGTTCGCGAGGCAGTGGCGCGACTCCGGGAGGATGGAGCGAAGGTCAAGGGGTTCTATCCCAAACTGATGTGGCCGATGCCGGTAGCGCAATACGAATCCTTTGCCCGAACCTGCCGCAAGATTCTGGTCCCCGAGGTCAACTTTCAGGGACAGTTGTCCCATTTCATCCGCTCCGAGACGACCATCGATCCCATTTCCATGACCACCTGCGGCGGAGTTCCCTTCACTCCGATCCAGATCATGAACAAGGTCAAGGAGATTCTCTGATGTCGATCATGGCGGTCAACAAGGTGGACCTCAAGCCCAAGGATTACAAATCGGAAGTCCCGGTGGTCTGGTGCCCCGGATGCGGCCACTACGGCATCCTCAATGCCATCTACCGCGCCCTGGCCGAGGCAGGGGTCGATCCGAGCCAATTGATCTGCATTTCCGGCATCGGCTGTTCTTCCAGGAGCCCCTATTTCATCAATTCGTACAAGATGCACACCCTTCATGGACGGGCCGGCGCGGTCGCCACCGGCGCCCAACTGGCACGTCCCGACCTGGCAATCCTGGTCCTGGGCGGCGATGGTGACGGATTTTCGATCGGCGGCGGACACATGCCGCATCTGGCGCGAAAAAATGTCGATATTACGTATGTCCTGTTCGATAATGGGATCTACGGTCTGACCAAGGGACAGTATTCACCCACCTCCCGCTCCGAGATGACCGCCTATACCACCCCCTACGGCGGTCCCGAGGAGCCGATGAACCCGCTCCTCTACATGCTGACCTACGGTGCCACCTACGTCGCCCAGGCCTTCGCGGGAAAACCGGGGACCTGCGCCGAGCTCATCCGCGGCGCCCTGGAACATCGTGGTTTTTCCTATGTGAACATCTATTCGCAATGCCCCTCGTTCAACAAGATCGATACGGTCGAGCACTACCGCGATCTGATGGAATCGGTACCCAGGGATCACGACGTGACCGACCTGGGGGCCGCCATCACCCTGGCGCGGCAGACCAGCGAGGGCAAAGCGCCGATGGGTTTGTTGTACAAAGTGGAACGGGCGACCCTGCATCAACGGATGGAGGCGATGATCGCCCAGGTAGGCGGGGGAGCCGATTACGACCTGAACCGGATTGTTGACTTGAGCCGTCCCTGAGCATAATCTGGCCCCGGTCACTTGGCCAAACGATGGAGAAGCGACGTGATCCCCGAAATTCCGGACGTTGGCTTGAGTCCAAGGCAAAAGATACTCCTTTTTCGCGCCTTGCGGCGCTCGATGTCCGAGGTCGAACGGATCATGCAACGGTTCATGGCCCAGGAACTGGCACGCATGGATGACGCGGCCTGCGATCGGTTCATGGCGCTGTTGGCGTTTCCCGATGCCGATCT
The DNA here is from genome assembly GCA_015228815.1 of Magnetococcales bacterium. NCBI lineage: Bacteria > Pseudomonadati > Pseudomonadota > Magnetococcia > Magnetococcales > Magnetococcales bacterium. The sequence continues at coordinate 16,204 of JADGCV010000056.1, forward strand.
TCTCGACTGGCTGGGGGGAATCAAGGCGCCGCCGGCAGTGGTTGATCGCGCCATTCTGGAGCGGCTCCAACACTTCAAGCGTCCCGCGCAAGGAAAGCAAGATCCGCCGGCGACTTGAAAACGGATCGGGAACAAGAGCGGATTTTTTTCCGGTTTCGACGATGACGGACAGGGAATCGGGGATTATAATCGGCCCCTGTTCGCAAGTGTTCGTGAAGGTGAATCGGTTTCACGAAATTGACAGTTTTTTTTTCCAACAGGAGCAACAGATGAATCTCATTTTCATGGGCCCCCCCGGTGCGGGCAAGGGAACCCAGGCACGTCGGATCGCCGAGAAATACGGCATTCCCCAATTGTCCACCGGCGACATGCTGCGCGCCGCCGTCAAAGCGGGGACCGCGGTCGGCCTGAAAGCCAAGGCGGCCATGGAAAGCGGCGGACTGGTCACCGACGACATCGTTGTCGGCATCATCGCCGATCGGATCGGGGCCGAAGACTGCAAGAAGGGATTCATCCTCGATGGATTTCCGCGGACGGTCGCCCAGGCCGAGGCGCTCGATTCGATGTTGACCGAGCGCACATTGAAAATCGATCATGTGATCGACATCACCTGCGACAACGAAGCCCTGGTCGCACGGATCACCGGACGCAGCACCTGTTCCAAATGCGGCGAAGGATACCACAAGGAACACAAGAAACCGGCGAAGGACGGCATCTGTGACAAATGCGGCGGCGCCCTGACCACGCGCGCCGATGACAACGAAGCGACCGTGCGCAATCGCCTTTCCGTGTACGACCAGCAGACCGCTCCCGTCATCGAGTATTACCGGCACAAGGGGGCGTTCAAGACGGTGGACGGCATGCAGGAGATGGAAACCGTCTTCGGAAACCTGTGCAAGATCATCGGCTGACGAAATCTGCCCGCGGCAGTGGGGACAACCTTAGTCAACTTATAGGGGATCGACAAACATGGAAATAACGGCGAGTGGATGGCAGGGGATCTACCTGTCTATTTTTTGCGGAATAGGAGCCATCGTCTATGGCTACCTTGCGCGTAACTGGATCCTGAACCTTCCGGCGGGTTCGGGCGAAATGCAGCGGATCGCGGCGGCGGTGGAAGAAGGGGCGCGGGCCTACATGAAGCGCCAATACACCACCATCGCCTATGTGGGTATCGTTTTGTTCGTACTTCTGGCCATGTTTCTGGACTTTGCCACGGCGCTGGGATTTGCGGTTGGCGCGTTATTGTCGGCGGCGGCGGGTTTCATCGGGATGGGCATCTCGGTCAAGGCCAACGTCCGCACCGCGGAAGCGGCGAAGGGTGGGTTGGACAGCGCCCTTCAGGTTGCCTTCCGTGGCGGGGCCATCACCGGCATGCTGGTCGTGGGCCTGGGCCTTCTGGGGGTCACGGTGTTTCTGATGATTCTGCTCAAGTCCGGTGACACAGCCTCCAGTTCCCTCCTCAAACCGCTGGTCGGGGTGGCTTTTGGTGGATCCCTGATCTCGATCTTCGCCCGGTTGGGTGGTGGCATCTTCACCAAGGGGGCCGATGTCGGCGCCGACCTGGTGGGCAAGGTCGAAGCGGGAATCCCCGAGGATGATCCGCGCAATCCGGCGGTGATCGCCGACAACGTCGGCGACAACGTCGGTGACTGCGCCGGCATGGCCGCCGACCTGTTCGAAACCTATGCGGTGACGGTCATCGCCTCGATCCTTCTGGGAGCGCTGGTCCTGCCCGGATTTTCCAACGCCCTGGTCTATCCTCTGGTTCTTGGCGGTATCGCCATCCTCGCCTCGATCGTCGGCGTCTACGCGGTCAAGGCGGAAGAGGGCAAAAAAATCATGTCGGCCCTGTACCGTGGTCTGATCGTCGCGGGGGCCATCGCCGCGGTCCTGTTCTTCCCCGCCACCAAATGGCTGATGGCAGGGAACGGGCATTACAGCATCGGCGCCATCTATGGTTGCGCCCTGCTCGGTCTGGCCCTGACGGCCGCCATGGTGATGATCACCGAATACTACACCGCGACCGACTTTTCCCCGGTCCGTCTGATCGCCAAGGCCTCGGAAACGGGCCATGGCACCAACGTCATCGCCGGTCTCGGCGTTTCCATGAAATCGACCGCCGCTCCCGTCGTCGCCGTCTGCATCAGCATCCTGGTCGCCTACGAACTGGGTGGACTCTATGGTGTCGCCGTTGCCGCGACCTCCATGCTGTCGATGACCGGAATCATCGTCGCCCTGGACGCCTATGGCCCCATCACCGACAATGCCGGCGGCATCGCCGAAATGGCCAACCTTCCCCCCGAAATTCGCAACATCACCGACCCGCTCGACGCGGTGGGCAACACCACCAAGGCGGTGACCAAGGGGTATGCCATCGGTTCCGCGGGTCTGGCGGCCCTGGTTCTCTTCGCCGACTACACCCATGAATTGGCGACCTTCAAGCAAGGGATCGTGTTCGACCTGTCCGATCACATGGTCATCATCGGTCTGTTCCTCGGCGGGCTTCTCCCCTATCTGTTCGGCGCCATGGGCATGGAAGCGGTCGGACGCGCCGCCGGCAGTGTCGTGATCGAGGTCCGGAGGCAGTTCAAGGAAATCCCGGGCATCATGGAAGGGACCGCCAAACCCGACTATTCCCGCGCCGTGGACATGCTGACCAAGGCGGCCATCAAGGAAATGGTCACTCCTTCGCTGCTTCCGGTTCTGGCCCCGATTCTTGTCGGTGTCATGCTTGGACCCAAAGCCCTGGGTGGCGTATTGATGGGAACGATCATCACCGGCATCTTCGTCGCCATCTCCATGACCACCGGTGGCGGCGCCTGGGACAATGCCAAGAAGTACATCGAGGAAGGCCACTTTGGTGGCAAGGGATCCGATGCCCATAAAGCGGCCGTCACCGGCGACACCGTCGGCGACCCGTACAAGGATACGGCTGGTCCCGCCATCAATCCGATGATCAAGATTGCCAACATCGTTGCCCTTCTGATCGTGGGACTGATCGCCAACAACTGAGGCCCTGAAAATCACGCACCTGCTTCATCCCTTGAAGCCCCCCTTCGTGACGAGGGGGGCTTTTTTCTTTCAATAATTAAACCCGGAAGGTACCTGGGCAGTTACCCATTTTTTCCTGGCGTTTGTCATTATCCTGGTCTATCATCAATCAATAATTTTTATCCAAATGGGTGTTCGCACCGCTGACCGACCCAACCGAACCGGAGGCAAACCATGCCAAGTTTTGTGATCCAGGATAAATGTGACGGATGCAAGGGCCAGGACAAGACGGCCTGCATGTACATCTGTCCAAACGATTTGATGAAGTTGGACAAGGCCCGCATGAAGGGGTTCAATCAGGAACCCGAGCAATGCTGGGAGTGCTATTCCTGCGTCAAGATCTGC
>JADGCV010000057.1 GCA_015228815.1 Magnetococcales bacterium
GATCATCGGACAACGCCGCCGCCACTTCCTTTGGCAACCGCTCCCGCAGCAGGGTTCCCGCCGTTTCCGGGTTGGAGAGCAAAGCCTTCAAAAATCGGTCGTGCGGGTGAACGATGTCGGTCATGGTCGATCCAAGGCAGTAGCATCTTTATCAAAAGAAAGCGAGGTTCCGATGCCTGTTCCCGTTCCAGGAAAACATGCGCCATGGTGGCTCGCGAACCCTGATCCTGTTGCTGATTTTCGTGGAAGTTTGCATCCGTGTCCAGCGAAATCCACCCCTCTGTCGCCAGACATTTGGGCAATGGAGCCGGAATTGGCCCGGATGGCCAGGAAATTTTAAATCGGGGACAGTGAAAAAGGCCGCCCGGCGGTGATCCGGGCGACCGAATGATGAATTCCAGCGAATTGAAAATCCTGCTCGATCAATCCAATCCACCCGAATGATAGAATCCCTGGGTGGTTTCGGTGGCGCCATCGGTGACGCCGATCAGGCAGCGGGGGACCATGGGAAAGTTGGGTGTGAGATAATAGACATAAGCCGCCGTCTCTCCGCCCAAGGTCTTGAGGTCGGCGTTGGTGTTGGCGGCTTCGTTGCAGAGGCCCAGTGCCGTGGTGGAGGTTCCCAGGGTGCTGGGTCCGGTATAGACGAAATCACCAAGGGTCTTGTCGGCAGGCAGGTTCGCCTGAGTGAAGGTGGTTCCCGATGTGACAAGGGTGTTCATGTCCGCCGAGAAGTTACCAAGGGCGTTGGACGTGTCGGTCGTGTTGGTCGTTGGCCGGCCCGAGGCGGCGGCGGTGACGACCGAATAGCTGGCGTAGACCCCCTTCTGCACGACGATGGGATAGCCGTCACGAGCATAACCGACTCCGGTGGCGGTGCTTGGTAGATTGTTCCAGGCGTTGGCGGAATTGGTGGCCATGGGATTGCAGGTGACAGCCGCTGTGCCGCTGCCCCAGGAGATGCCGCAGGGAATGCCATGATAGTGGTAGGCATTGGGGTTCGACTGGGAATGACCATTGTGGGTGTCGAAGCCCAACCGTTTGGTCGCATAGGAACTGCCCGGAGTGGCGGGATCGGTCTGCAACCGCCCTTCCAGACGGAAGGCGCAGGAGTTGGACGCGGACCGGTTGGTCGTCTCACAGGTGCTGGTCAGAGGGTCGAAGGGGATTCCATCCAGGGCCACGCCCAGGCTGTTGGCCAGTCCCAGGGGGGTGTAGATCGGAGAGGCCGCCGTTCCCGCCAGTGCCGGAGCACCTGGAATATAGAAGGTGTACGATACCGCCGCAGGGGTATGGGTATAGGTCCAGGAGGGAAATCCCGCCGCGTTTCCATCGCCATAATATGGAGTTCCATCACTGGTAACCGTGTAGACGGTCATCGATTTTCCGGCGATCGTTTTGGTCGTCGTCGTCGATGAAACATTCGCATCCGCACTCACCGTTTGCGCCGCGAATGATCCAAAAATTCCCCCAAGCAATACGATTGTCATTGCCCGTGTACGAGTCATTTTTTTTGCTCCATTATTCATGTTGATACGAAAAAAAGCAACTGTCCGAGGCTTTACTTCTTCATTGAATCCTCGCATCCATTGTCGCGAATTGTGCCACGGTAATTGATGAGAGTCAAAGGATAAATGATCGCATGTTGGAAAAAATAATTTTGGCGAATTCGTTATCATGGATCATAATGTGACATAGTGTACTTCAATTATGATGATCCGTAATTGATGATAAAAAAAGCCCCGCGAAAAGACCGCGGGGCACACTGAGTGTTTAAAGATGACGTATTCTATCGATACTTGTTCTCAAAACGTCATTGTGACCAGGTTTGAGGTATACCCCGCCTTGAAGGATCCATCGATACCTCCTCCGGTGGCGGATTGCATGGAAATTCCAGGAATGGCATTGGAGGCGCCGGACATTCCCTTTTCCACATTCCAGGACAGCCCTGTATCGATCCCGATTCCGGCGCTGGCTTCAACGCCAAAACCCACCGACCAACCTTTATTGTCGTTGATTGTCCCCGGACTCCAGAAAAATCCCAGGGGCAATACATTGACACTGCCCTGGATACTCGCTCCCAACGATCCACCGGTATAGGACACGATGGCATAGGTATATTTGCCACTGCTGTCGGGCTGGACGTTCATGGCCATGGCGAGACTTGTTTCAGCGCCAACGACAAATGCTGCATCCACGCCCATCAAGGGAATTCCCCAGCATGAATTGGTCATGTTTTCTGGAAGATTGTTTCCGGTACCCGCCACCATGCCAAACTTCGACGCCAGCATTTTCATGTCCGAACCGACCTGGGCGGTGATTTCTCCTTTGGCAATGGCATTCTGGATCCGGTTGTAGGCGGACTTGCCATCGTCATCGAGGTTTTTCAGGATGTTTTGAATCTTGAGCAGGGTGTCTTTGTTCTTGTTGATGAAGCTGGTTCCGGTCGCCTTGAAGATGGCTTCGAGGGCCGCGTTCCAGGCCGATTTCAATGCAGCGACGGAGGCTTCGTAGCCTGACTTGACCGCACTGACGGAGGTGGAATAAACCGACTTGGCGGTTGTGGCAAGGGTTTTCAAGGCATCCTGGGTGATGGCTTTGCTTTCGGACTCTACCCTGTCGATTGCCGAGTTGATGGCGGAGCTGGTTTTGTTGGCGGCGTTACGGGCGTCTTCATACGCATCCTTGACCCAGTCGGCAAGATTTGAAAAGGTCTTTTCCGCCCGACATTCAATATCCCAGGTACCACAATGTCTGCTCTTGTTCCAGTCGCTGGACCAGATCGGTTCGGCATTTTTGTTGTAGATGACCAGCTTCTTGTCCTTCTGCATCACCAGAAACGCACCAGGATTGCCACTGGTCTTGGACTCCCACCGGAGTGTCGAACCCCTTTTTATGACAAGGTTTCCATCTGTTTCCATGCCCAGATAATATGCAGGGTAATCCTTGTTATCGGTGTCGCTGTTCCATTCGGCGCCATAGGAGCTGTTGTACAGGACAAAATTGCCATCCTCCTGGAAAACTGCATAGTAGGTACCATTTCCGCCCGATTTGATGCAATTTGAGCCAAGGATACATTTTTTCTCGGGACCCGGTTTGAGTGTCTGTCCGGAAAGCAGCATGCCGTCCTCCCTGGTCTTGCTTTCCCATCGCATCGCGGTGCCTTGAAGGACTGTCAGATTGCCATCGGGTGGCAGAAGAAGAAACGAACCCGTCCTGCCATCGGTATTGGTTTCCCAGACAAGCGGCACCGAGTGCGAAAGCGCTTTCCGAATGACAAGATTGCCGTCCGTTTGCATGATCAGATAGTTTCCACCCTTGTTTGCCGTATTGGAATTCCAAATGGGCCGTTTGAGGGTTCTGTCGTACAGAACAAGGTTGCCGTCATTCTGGAAAATAAGGATATAACGCTCGTTGGCCGATACCAGGGCCTGGTTCTTTGTCATCATCGCCCCCGAGGGGAGCATATCCGCGGCCTGGGCGGAAACGGAAAGAAAACTCACAGCGACAGCCAGCAGGAAAATCAGGAACCTGATATACCTCATGGGGGGGGGAAGGGATGCGCGAAGACCGTCGCGCACAACGGGTGCGTAGGGTACGGATGGGTTTGTCTTCAATTGAATGACTCCTTGACCGAGTAATGTTTGCGCCATTTGAATACCTGGCGCGGTATGGTGCTGGTTCCAAGGATCCAGCAAACAGCAACCTTCCAAGAGTTCGCCGTTTTTTACGTCCACTCGACAGTGATGCAATCCATTTCACTATAAATTGAACCTGGCTTTCCTGGAAGTGAAAAGGGGTGGAATGTTAACTATTTGTTGACAGATATTAAATGGGAGGTTTACTTTTCATTCATGGAGGCTGTTATAATGATCCGGCTATAGGCCGTTCTTGATGCTGTCGGTTGCCGAAGTGGCTGAGATTGTGGCGGCGTCGATGATCGAGGTGCTGACCACGCCTGCGCCCGTTTGCGTGGCTTGAAGGCTGGCGGCGGCGGTTTGGAGGGCGGTAAGATTGGTGGTATCGATACCAAGGGTCGATTGTTTTTGCAGCGCTTCGGTGAGGTCGTCGGTGATTTGCAATTCCTGGCTGGCGCTGACGAGAAGGGCGGCCAGGGTCGTCGTGGCGCTGCTGGTGGTGACGGATGGTTCCAGGGTATTGACGGCCTTGGATAATGCCGTAAGCACATTGGCGGCGGTAACCTGGGTTCCGTCGGCGTTGGTTGTTTTCAGGCTGTTGTTGGCCACTTCCACGGCGATGACCGCCTTGTGCTGCATCGTTGCCGTGACCAGGGATGTGGCGCTGAATCCGGTCGGAGGGGTGCTGGTGATGGTTGCGCCGTTGTAGACGCCATTCAGGGTGCCATCGGCCATGTCTTCTCCGAGGACCGCCAGGGATTGACCGACACTGGTCGTTCCCGGACCCGCGGTGCGGCGGATCGTTTCGGCCAGGGCGGGCGAAGCCCGGACGACCGAGGCCACGTTGCTGGTACGGATGGGACTGGTGATGGGATCGAATCCGCTGTCCTGGGTATCGATACCGAAGCCGAATTCGGCGAGAATGCCTGTTTTCACGAGCGAGGCGATGGTCGCCGTCACCCCGGCCAGGGAACCCGCGGAAAAACGGGCGGCATGATACATCACGGTCGTGATGGGAGAAATGTTGGCGGTGGTCTGGTTGGCATCGATGACGTAGGAATCCATGTCCGCCGCCGTTTCCCCGGTGATCTGGTTGGTGCCGCCGGAACTTGCGACATGCAATGGAAAACTTGCCCCGGTGGGTAGGGTCAAAACATACCTTGCGTCCGACCCGGAGGTCGTCGTTCCCAGGACGGTCGCATCGGAACGGTCCTTGATGGTGATGGTCGCGCCAACCACGGGTCCATCCAGGACCGCGCCGGAAACCGTGAAAAATCCGGAAGGGCCGACCGCGGCAACGGATGAAGAGATCACCGAGGCGGCATATTGGCTGGTTTTGATATTGCTCGTGACCGTATCGACCGCGCTCGTGGCGCGGCTGGTCACGCCACTGTCCAGGCGGTCCTTGCCGGGTTGGCCCGCTTGCAGATTCCCGGCGGCCTGTTCCAGGTCGGTCAGGGTGGTGGTGCTTTCTCCCAGGTTGCTCTGGATCTTTGTGACATTGCCGATGTCCGTCATCATCTGGGTCAATTGTTTTTGTGATACGGTCATCCGATCCATTCGTTCCAGGGCAGTGCTTGCGGAGACGGATGGAATCACCCGATAGACAGCCTCGGAAAGCAGGGTTTTTGTTTTGGCTGCCGAAAGTTCCGTCCCGTCGGATTTGGTCACGGTCATGGCGTTGGCGAGAACCTCCAGACCGACGGCAATTTTTTGTTGCACGACCGTTGCCGCAATGGTGGCGGCGTTGAATCCCGTCGGCAGGGCATTGGCCAGATCCGTTCCTGATTTTTTTCCATCAATGGTACCATCCGCCAGATCTTCGCCCAGAACCGCAAACACCTGGGCGACGCTGGTCTGGTCGGAGCCGACCGCGCGGCGTACCGTCTCCGCCACGGCCACCGAGGACCGAACCATGGAGGCGATATTGCCCGAATCCGCCGGAGTGGCAATGGGATCGATCGTGCTGGATTCGGCATCGATGCCAAAACCGAATTGGGCGACCACGTTCGTTTTCGCTTCCGCAAGCATGGCATCGGTCATTCGCGCCAGATTGCCGGCATTGGCGATCACGGCCTGATGGATCAGGGTGGTCATGGGTGTGATGTTGGCGGTCGTCTGGCTGGCGCTGGCAATCAACGAATCCATGGCGGCGGGCGCTTCCTCGGTGATCTTGTCGGTTCCGCCACTGACGGTGACGCGCAGGGGATAGGTCGCTCCATCGGGAACCACGATGCTGTATTGGGCATCGGTACCGGTTTTAATGGCGATCAGGGATTTCCCATTACTGTCGATCAGGGTGACCCTGGCACCGATCACCGGACCATCGATGACGGTACCGGATACCGTGACGGAAGTGGCGCCACCACTGTCGCCACCCCCACCGCCACAGGCGGAGATGGAGGTCCAGAGGGGTAGAACCAGCGCTGCCGCGATGGCCTTTTTCAGGGTGTCCGCCATAAGATGACCTTGTAGGAACATGGAAACAGGAATGGATCGTCTTTCTTCATACCATGATTCGTTAAGAATAAAAATATACAATAGAATGCGTGGAAAAATAATCGATCAATGCGTTTTTCCGCTTATCCAAGTTTCCCGCATGATGCCTCTCGTGAAATGGAAAGTCAAAACCAAAACAAGGAAAATAAAATACGGACATGGCGGATACCTGTGCAGGGAGCATGAATACGGGTGTGTACGCCAAGGGAAACGATGGCGGGTTTGTGAGAAACCGTGACCGTCCGCTCCATTGCTTCCATGGATTTTCCACGAGGAGACGAGGAAAAACGACTCATGCACTCTTGATGAACATTTCCTTATTGCACGAAGTATGGTAGACAAGAGTCAGAAGGGATGGACCTTGATGAACTGTATTGTCAGAGGATGATGATTAAAAGAAAATAACTTTAAAAATTTTTTTGGGGATGGCACGGTAATGGGGATTTCAAGGTTTGGCGCGTTGCTGGTTGGTTCGATGGTGTTGACGCTCCATGGATGCACGACCCCGGGAACGTTTTTCGGATCCGGGCAGGGGCAACTCGAAACAGGTGTCACGGCAGGGGGCGACCATCGTCCGGGGGTGGGGGGGCCTCGGGAGCATCGTTTCGCAGCCCGCCGTTTCGAGGAAGTTCTTGCCACGAGGCTGAATTCCGGATCGGAGGCGGACCGCCTGGCGACCGAGGCAGTCAAGTTCATAAGCGAAAAAAAATATGAGGAGGCCTCGAAAAAAATCAATCAGGCGCTGAAACTCAGGGTCGATCGTTCCTACTACCATCTGATCAACGCCATGGCCTATCACCTGATGCTTCAAGGGGGCAACGGGGGCACCATGGATCTGGCGCAGCAGGGGTACGAACTGGCCATCCAGTTCGATGGTGGCAACTGGATGGCCCATTATCTTTTGGGACGGTTGTACATCGACAAGGGAAATTTCGATCAGGCAGTCCATCATCTTTCCGTCGCCATCAATCTTCATCCCGACGACCCCGAGCTGCTCAACAGTTTTGTCTATGCCACCTACCGTTCGGGGCGTCCCGACCTGGCGGCGGGGGGGGTGCGGGGATTGGAAAAGTTGCAGGCCCTGGAGAGTCCGGCGGCACTGCGCAATGCCGCCATGGTCATGGCGGCGCTCGGTTCCATGGAGGAATCCCGATCCTATTTTTCACGCATGAGCGACCGGATGGACGATCCGCATGTGGTACAACTCGTGGACCGCCGCATCGAGAATTGGAACGATGTGTACCAAAGGCAATCCCTGTCCGCTCCGGTTCAGTTGAAAATGGCCGGCAATTTCGGCAAGGCCTTCGGGGGCGGCAGCAATTATTTTTCCGGATCGACGGGTGGCTCGGCAACGGGTGGTGATGGATCGTCCTCCGGGAGTGGCCAGACCTCCGCAGGCACGGAAGACAAGATGGTGGTGGTCGATGTCGTTCTGGTCCATACCGAGGAAAATTATTCGACGGCCAAGGGCATCAACCTGTTGAACGGCCTTCAGGTGCAGTTTGGCAATTCCGCCAGTGGCCTTCCCGCTTATGGCAGGGAATGGAGTCGAAAGCATGTCAAACCGACGGTGGTCACGAATTCCTCGACGAGCGACATCGAGGCCCCCGTGCGTTTTTCGCTGGACAATCCGGATGAAACCGAACGTGCCATCACCCGGGCCTTGACCATCCCGGCCATCACCTATTCCCTCAACATTTTCAATGCCACCAACGAGCGCAACGAAATCCTCGCCCGTCCCACCCTGGTGGCGCTTGCGGGACAGCCCTCCGAATTTTTCTCCGGGGTGCAACTGGTGGCGGCGGCGGTATCGTCGGGGGCCCAGGGGGGGGAATCGGTGCGCATCGAAAAGGAGATCGGGGTCAAGATGACCGTCACTCCGTCGTTCATGAACGACGGGCGCATCCGTCTTGGGATCGTGGCGGAGCGGACGTTCCTGAAAGCGCCGAGCAATGATGTCAACTTCACCTTTCGCATCGAAACCACCTTGAACAAGGTCGTCGCCAACGTGGTCATGCGTTATGGCGAAACCCTCATTCTGGGGGGACTGAGTGAAAAGGAAACGGAAAATTCGCGCGATGGAACCCCATTTTTGCAGGATGTACCGCTGTTGCAATATGCCTTTTCGCGCAATGTCTCCTCCGATTTCCAAAAATCGGTCCTCATCCTGTTGACGCCCCGTCCGGCGCAATACACCTACCAGACGGAAAAGTCACGCCTCGAATACGAAAAGTCGCTGGGAGAGGACGAACGCGAGGTGGATGCCTTGCGCTCACGCTACGCGGACTGGTTCAAACCCTATCCCAACTGGGCGTCGATCTTTCATCACATGCAGGAAAATTCCCTCTATCGGGAATTCCGCACGGGCGATGTCACCCTGGAAAACTGGGCCGACCTGCGAACCACCCAGGACCGGTTGTTGCAGGTTCTGGATTTTCTCTATTATTGACGGGATGACGAGGGCCGGCCATGGGATACGATGCACGTTTGCGTGGACGGGGAATCGCCGTCCTGTTGCTGCTGTTTGCGACTTTGACCCAGATTTCCTGCACCGCGAAAAACGCTTCCCAGCTTCGGAACGGCATGGGTTTGAAATCCTGTACCTTTTGTGATCTGCGTTATGATGATTTTTCCCGGATGGACCTTGAGAAGGCTGATTTCTCTGGGGCCTATCTGTTTGGCACCAATTTTTCCTGGTCCATCGCCAGGAAGGCCCGCTTCGAATCGGCGATCATGTACCAGGGGCGGATGGAATGGGCCGATTTCGACGGCAGTGATTTTTCCAAGGCTTCGATCGGGGGGACGGCGCTGTTTCGTTCGAGCTTTCGTGGGGCGCGGTTGCGTCTGGCCGATTTGTCGCACGCCAATATGACCGGAATCGATCTGACCAATGCCACCATGGTGACGACCATTCTTGAAGGGGTCGATCTGACCGATGCCTCGATGAGCGGCGTCAATCTGCGCAGCGCCACCCTGAGGGATGCCAACCTGGCCAACGCCCGTCTGCGCGACGCCGACCTCCAGGGGGCAGTCCTTACCCGGGCCAACCTTCAGGGCGCCGATGTGAAAGGGGCCAATTTCACCGCCGCGGTCATGAATGAGGCCTCCTTCGCCAACACGTATGTACACACGACCAATTTTCGCAAGGCCAACCTGGACAACGCCGATTTTTCCAACGCCATCCTCGATGCGGTCAATTTCCAGGGGACGCGCTTGCGCCACGCCAATTTCACCGGCGCCACGATCAAGAATGTCATCCTTCATGGGGCGGATTTATGCGCCGCCACCATGCCCGATGGCAATCAGATTCCTCCCTGCCCCGAAAAGGCAACCGCGTCACTGACGACCTCGGCTGTGGTGTCCCAGATGGTTGCCACGGGTTCTGCCGACAGTGGCGCCATGGTTGTCCTTCCTCAACCGGACCTTCCCGTACCCGTGACGTCTGCCCCGCCGTCCGAGGGGCAACCGATCGATGCCAACCCGATCGATTCCGGCGGCGCCATGGCGATCGAACCATCTCCGGTCGCTTCGCCCGGTCCTCCCGTTGTCGATGCCGCGGCGGTTCGTCTTCCGGTCCAGGACAAGCGGCGGGTGGTCGCGGTCCCTGGGAATCTCTTCGCCAAAACGGAAAAAGGGAGTCCCGCCGGGGTGATCGCCGAAACATTGGATATCCTGCTCAAAAAAATGGGCTATTCCCCGATCTATGTCTCGATGCCCATCGCCGAAATGCCCGATGCGGTGGAAAACGGTTTCGTGGATGTCGTCGCCATGGCCCTTCCGTTTGGAAAGGGTGTGGAAAAACTTCTATTTACCGATCCTCTGATCGAGGAATACAACACCGTTCTGGTGCGCAGGGATGAAAATCTTGTCCTTGAACGGATCGCCGATCTTCACGGGCGCACACTTGGCGGACGCGAGGGCTATCTTTATCCACTGTTGAAAAATGATCCTGAAATCAAGCTGCAATTGTTCGCTTCCGATGGCGAAATGATTCGCAACCTGATTCTGGGAAAGCTGGACGCGGTGATCATCAGCGGAATTTCCAATCTTTATGTCCTTCGTTCGGAGGGGATCATGGCCCAGCTGGATGTCCTGAAAAAAGCGGTGGGTGTGGTTCCCATGCAGGCGGCTTTTTCTCCCGGAAAGTTCAAGCGGGAGGAGCTGGAAACGTTTAACGGGATGCTCAAGGAATTCAAACAGGGGCCGGAATGGACCTCAGTCCTGGAGCATAACGGTCTTTCCGATCTGGTTCGTCCGTGGTCGGTCGCGGTTCCCTGATCCGGGGTCGTGCGGCGGCTTTTCCGGAATGTCATTTATTCATGAGATGATAGGACGCGCTGATGTTTTCCGTCATCCGCAAAATATGGTTTCCGTTGCTCGTCATCTTTTCGTCAATGGTCCTGATGTATCAGGAGGAGGCCATTGTCCATTTTCTTGGTACCATCCCCGAGGAACGACTGACCTTTCACCGTTCGCTCCATTCGGTCATCTGGTTGATGAACGCCTTTTGCATGATCCGCCTGGTCAACGTCCTGTTCTGGGATGGCGTGGTTGCCGGGGTCACGGGGGCGAAGGCGCCGCGATTGATCAAGCAACTTTCGGGTGTCGTGATCTTTTTCATCACCATTGGGGGAATCACCGGTGTCGTCCTGGAGAAGGATGTGACCGCACTGTGGGCAACCTCGGGAGCGGTCGGTCTGGTCATCGGTTTCGCGGTTCAGGGGATCATTCTGGACACGGTATCCGGGCTGGCCATTCACTTTGAAAATACGTTTGGTGTTGGCGATTGGGTTCTGCTCCATACCCGTTCGGGAAAATTTTTTGGCCAGGTCAAGGAGGTCAACTGGCGAGCGACCCGTATCATGACCCTGGAAAACACCTTGGTGCTTGTACCTAATCGGACGGTAACCTCGATCATTCTGACGAATCTTTCCATGACGCCGGTACAAACCTATGAAATCAAGTTTATCTTCGATTTTTCGGTTCCCGTCGATCGGGCCTTGCGGGTATTGACCTCGGGGGTTCTCAATGCCATCGGGCCGGAAGGGGTTCTGGACACCCCCCGTCCGGAGGTCCTACTTGGGAACATCAACGAACTGGGGGTCGAATATTGCATGCGTTATTCCATCCCGCCGGCCAGGATTCCGCCGCCGACGGCGCAGCATGTGGTGTTGATGCATGTTTTGCGGCATATCGACAAATCCGGTCTGACGCTTGCCTATCCCAAACGGGATGTATTCACGACGCAGATGCCCTGGCGGCAGAAAAATTGGGAGAGTCGCAACAAGGTCGAACTTCTTGGCAAGTGCGATCTTTTTTCACAACTTCCCGCGGGGGCCCTGGAGTTTATCGCCGGTCAGATGCAGTTGCTTCAGTATCGGGTCCAGGATCATGTGTTCAAACAGGGGGACAGTGGCGATTCGATGTTCATTCTGGCGGAAGGTTTGCTGAATGTTTTTGTCACCCAGGGGGATCGACCGGTTCGCGTGGCCCAGATCAGTCCTGGGGGTGTTTTTGGCGAGATGTCTCTGCTGACGGGGGAAGATCGTTCCGCAACGGTTACCGCGGCGCACAATTCGTTGGTCGGTGAGATCGGCAAGGAGTGCATCAAGGAACTGCTCAACCAGCACCTTGAGTTTGCCGCGACCATTTCCCGTTTTGTGGCGGAGCGGATGTTCCAAACCCAGCAAACCCTCTCCACGCCACGGGAGGAGCGGGAAAAGATCATGGAAAGCACGTCACAGTCGATGTTGGGAAAAATGAAACAATTTCTTGGATTTGACGAGTGATGGTCCCGGATTTCCAATGTTCCGGCCAAGTGGCAATCACGGCCCAGTTGATCCTCGATGGCGGCGTTGACCCATACACCAGGCGCATCTTCAGCGCTGCTGGTCCAGGATGCCAGTGATCGTCTGTACTTGGCGACGCAGGTCGGGGCCGGTCAGTTCGTTCAGGCTTTGCTGATCGGACATAGGCTTGAAACCGGCTTTGACCAGGCGTTCCCGCAATTGCCCAGGCGTGAGCCTGGCCACCTGGGCCAGTGTCGTCAGCGGCGCTGCCGACAAGGCACGGATGGGCGGCGCGAACGGAGGCTCGCTTTTTTTTTCGGAGCCGAAAAAACTCAGAAGCAGCACCAGTACGAACACACCGATCAGCAACTGCCCGCGGCGTGTATCGAGGTGGCGTTTGAAGCCACTGAAGTTTGCAATCACATGCAAGAGCACTCCTCCGAGCAGTACCCAGCTCAACCACTCATGGGCAACCTTGTTGAGACCGCTGTCAACGTGGAAGAAAATCAGAATACCCGTTACAGCCGAAAGCAGGAAGGCGCCCGTAGTGACCGGTGTGACCCATTCACGTTGAATTGCCATTGAAAACTCCTTTGATCCGAAACATCAATGTCCACGATTCCGGCCCACCAACCGGAATCCCCACTGCAATAAATCATCGACATAACCGTAGATTACCGGAATGACCAGAAGTGACAACAACGTCGAGGTGATCAGTCCACCGATGACCACGATGGCCATCGGAGAACGAAAACTGGGCTCCGCTCCGAGGCCAAGGGCAACGGGAAGCATCCCTGCCCCCATGGCGATCGTCGTCATGACAATGGGACGCGATCTTTTGCGGCAGGCATCCAGAAGTGCGGCACTCCGTGACAGTCCGCGCTCCCGTCGTGCGACCACCGCATACTCCACCAGGAGAATGGAGTTTTTTGTCACAATCCCCATGAGCATCAATATGCCGATGACCGCGGGCATGGAAAACGAATTATTCGTCAACAACAGCGAAAGAAAAGCCCCTCCCAACGACAAAGGCAAAGCCGCAAGAATCGTGATTGGTTGAAGGAAGTCATGAAACAGCAAAACCAATACGATGTAGATGCACACCACTCCCAAGGACATCGCGCCGGCGAAACTGCCAAACAACTCCTTCATCCGCTGGGCTTCGCCATCTGGAGGCCGATGGACACCCTGGGGCAGGGATTGCATTGAAGGAAGGGCATTGACCTCGGACAGGACCTCGCCAAGGACGCGCTGTCCCAACTCGATGTCGATGCTGGTACGACGCATCCGGTCCATGCGATCGATCTGTGTCGCGCCACTACTCATTGCGACCGTCGCCACCGCTTCCAGGGGAACGATTCCGTTTTGCGCCGCCACGGGCAACTGCCGAATGGCGTCGAGATCATGGCGCACCTGGGGGGCGAGGCGAACCCGTATGGGGACTTGACGTTCGGGCAGGTTGAGTTTTGCCAACTGCACCTTGAAGTCGCCGGCCGTGGCGATACGCACCGCCTGAGCGATGGCCTCACCCGAAACACCCAGATCGGCGGCCCTGGAAAAATCGGGCAGAATATGAATTTCCGGGCGTTTCAATGAAGCATTGGAACGAACATTTCCCACCCCTTGCAATGTTCGAGCTTCCCTTTCGACTTCCTGAACAACCTGATTGAGGGCCAAGGCGTCGTTGCTGGCCAGAACCAGGGTCAACTTGACTCCCGGTCCATGGGAACTGATCGACACACGCACCCCAGGAAGAGTTTGAAGAAGAGAACGCAGTTCGTTTTCGAGGATCGATTGTTTTTTTTCGCGTTCGCGGCGATCTTTCAGGACCACGACCAACGTCGATTTGCGTACATCACCGCTGGCCCCACCGCCCAGAGGTCCCCCTTCGGTATTGGCGGCGGACCCGACCGCGCCATAGACGCGGATAACTTCTGGAAGTTTACGAATGATATTGGTCGCATGTTGCGAGACACTCAGGGTATCGGACAAAGAAGAGCCTGGTGGCAATTCCAGATTGACCAGAGTTGCGCTGCGATCCGCCGCCGGGACGAATCCCGAGGGGAGCAGCGGCGCCAGGGAAACCGATCCGGAAAAAAATAACAGCGTCCCCAACATGGTCCAACGGGGATGCTTCAGACATGTGGCGACCATCCGCAGATATACCCTTTGCCAACCACTTTCCGGCGTTTCATGATGATTGCCACGCAACAGGTGGGCGGCCATCATCGGCGTCAAAAGCCGTGCAACGACCAGGGAGGCCAGGATGGCTGCCACGGCGGTCATGCCGAAGGGACGAAAAAACTTGCCTGGAATTCCTCCCATGAAGGCAGTCGGCAGAAAGACCGCCACCAGGGTCAGTGTTGTGGCAATGACCGCCATGCCAATTTCGTCTGCCGCTTCCATGGCGGCCTGATAAGGTGATTTTCCCATTTTCAGATGGCGGACGATGTTTTCCACCTCCACGATTGCGTCGTCCACCAGAATTCCCACCACCAACGCCAGGGCGAGGAGGGTCAGGGTATCCAGGCTGAAGTGGGCCATTCTCATGATGAGGAAGGCGGGAATGATGGAAAGTGGCAGGGCCGCCGCCGAAATCAAGGTTGCCCGGGCATCACGAAGGAACCACCAGACGACGAGAACCGCCAGGATCGCCCCTTCATAGAGCAATTCCATCGATCCTTTATAATTGTCGAGTGCTGGAGAAAAGGTATTGTAGGCCTCCTCGATCACCACCCGCGGATGATTCCGGGAAAACTCATCGATGACCCGGCGCACTGCCTGGGCGACCTCGACCTCACTCCATCCTTTGGCGCGTGTCACCTCGAAGCCGACCACCCGTTCGCCGTTCATCAATGCGATGCTGGAAGGTTCGGCCTTGCCATCGGTAATGGAGGCGATCTGGGCGAGGGGCACGGTTCTTCCCCCCGGAAGCGGAATATCCAGAGTCCGCAGATCATCGAGCGATTCGGGAGCGGCGATGGTTCGGATGGACTGAACATCGTCGGCGATGTCGCCGCGTCCTCCTGGGGCATCCTTGCGTACCTGCCGCAAAAGACGCGATACGTCTCCCGCCGTAATGTTGAGGGAACGCATGCGGACGGGATCGAGATCGACCTGAATTTCCCGGTCGATTCCCCCCATGCGGTTGAATCGGCCTACCCCGGGGACGGAAAGGAGCGACTTGGCGATATCATTGTCCACCAACCAGGAAAGTTCCGCTTCATCGAGGAGATCGGAACGGACGGTAAAGGCGATCATGACGCCACCGGTTGTCGTTTTCTTTGAGATGACCGGGGCGGTCATATCTTGCGGCAGATCGCTGCGGATGGCATCGACGGCGTTACGGACCTCGTTGAGGGCGACTTCGGAGTTCTTGTCGATGTTGAATTCGACAACGATGGTGGCGGTGCTGTCGGTCAGGGTTGTTCGGATGTGATCGACCTCTCCCAGGGTTGCGACCGAATCCTCGATCTTTCGGGCCACCTCGGTTTCCAACTGGGGCGGAGCGGCCCCTTCAAGAGTGGCGGTGATGGTGATGGCGGGAAGTTCGATATCGGGAAAGTTTTGAATGCCCAGGGAACGAAACGAGGTCAAACCCAACAAGGTCAGCAGGGCGAAGAGAAGAATCGCGGGTACGGGATGCCGGATGGATAGGGATGAAAGATTCATGGTTTTTCCTCCGTCAGCAAAACCCGATCACCATCCTTGAGAAAGGCGCCACCGGTTGCCACGACCCGTGATTTTTCATCAAGGCCCGAATCGATGGCGATCCTGTCCTTAAGTCTTCGTCCGGTAACGACCTTGCGTCGGACAACGTGATCATTACCGGAAAGCACGAACAGATAGGTAAAACCATCGGCATGGACGATGGCCGATTGGGGCAGCGTCAAGACGGCATCGTCTCCGAGGAGAATTTCCCCCTGGGCGAACATGCCTGCCTGGAGGAATGGCTCCCGGGGAAGATCGAAATAGACCAATCCCTTTCGGGTTGTGAGATCCTGGGTTGGAGCGATCTGGCGCATGGTTGCCACGATGCCGCGGCCATTGGACAAGGAAAGATTTGCCCGTTGTCCTGGACTGATGGCTGCGAGTTGTGCCGCAGTCAGTTCAGCGCGCCATTCGAGGCGTCCCTGACGCAGAAGGCGAAAAAGTTCGTTGCCAACCTGGACCACAGCACCGAGACTGGCCAGGCGGGCCGAAATGATACCGTCATCGGCGGCAAGAATCCGGGTCTGTCCGAGGCGGACCTCTTCCAGGGCCAGCGAAGCCTGGGCTGCGGCCAATTCAGCCTGGGCGGACTCTTCGCCCAAAAGGTATTGGGTGATCTGTTGATCGGAGAGTGCCCCGGATCCCTTGACAGCGCGGGCGCGGTCACCATTGGCCCTGGCAAGGGCGAGTCCGGCCCTGGCGCGGGCGACATTAGCCCTGGCAAGGGCGATGGTTGCCTTGATGGTGGCATCGGAAAGGCGAAGCAACTCGTCGCCTTTCCGAACCTCGCTGCCGACGTCCACCGAAAGCGATTCGATGGCCAATCCTCCGATCTGGGCGGCGACCACGGCCTCCTGCCAGGGGTGAATGCCACCGGCGACCAGCATGGTTCTGGGCCATTGTGTACGAAGGGGCGTAACGGCAGTCACCGTGAGCACCGCTTTTTCGCTGGTGACGACAGGTTCCGCCGCCGTCACAAGATGCGCTGTAAGCCCCACAATCAATGAAAAAAAAATGGCAATCGATTGAGGAAATGTCCACTTGATCATCTCACGCTCTCCTGCTGGTCGGCGCCACGATCGATTCCGGATCCCACCCACCTCCCAGCGCCTTGTAGAGATTGATCCATTGTTGGATTTCAAGTTTTTCGAGTTGAATCACCTGTCGTTCAGCGCCGAGGCTTCGTCGCCGTGCCTCTTCCAGGTTCAGAAGGCTGATCCCACCTGTTTTCCAATTTTTTTCACTGGCGGCCAGGAAGGAGGCATAGCCATGTGCCGCCGAGCGGGTATCCTGAAGGCGTTGCCGGGTCCCGGACAGGTTGACCAGGGCATTTTCGACCTCGCGGACGGCGTTCAGCACGGCCTGACGATAATTGGCCAGGGCCATGTTCCATCGTCCCCGTGCCGAGCGGACATTGGCGTCGCGAACGCCGCCGTCGAGGAGTGGCAGGGAAAGGGCGGGACCGAAGCTCCATGGTTGATTGTCCAGGGTATTTGTGCCGAGGGCGACGCTGCCGACCCCGATGCTGCCCAACAGTGACAACCTTGGATAGCGGCTCGCCTCGGCGACGCCGATTTCGGCATTGGCTGCCACCAGTTCTTCTTCGGTGGCTACCAGATCGGGTCTTTGACTCAACAAACGGGCTGGAAGGGTCGTCACTGCGAATGGGGCGATCTTTGGCCAGAGTTGTGTGTTTGCCTTCAGGAGATGACGTACCTCATTTTCCTCAAGCCCACTGAGAACGACAATACTTTTGATTGCCATGTCACAGGTTGCCTGTTGCAAGGTCCATTGGGAGCGGGATTCGTCCAAAGCGGCCCGGGCCAGATCGCCATCGCTTGGCGCGACCAGCCCCCCTTCGACCGCCCGCAGCGTACTGGCGAGGGTTTGTTCACGAGAGGTTCGTTCATGGGCAAGGCTGTCAAGGAGGCGCATGCAACCACGCCATTCCACATACGTGGTTGCCACTTCCGCCGCCAGCGAGACCCGCAAGCCGTGCCAATCGGCAGTTCGAGCCGCCACCTTGGCGGAAGCGCTTTCCGAGGCGCGGCGGATGCGTCCAAAAAGATCGATTTCCCATGTGGCGTCCACCACGGAAGCCGCCGTGGACATTTCATAAGTTTGGGGCGAATTGCCATGATTGCCGCTTCGGGTCGCGCTTGCGGCCAATTCTGTTTTGACTGTTCCTCCCGCCTCCTGGACCACCAGCCCGGCCCGGGCGATCTCGATGGCCGCCCATGCCCCCTCCAGTCCTGGATGGTGGTCAAGCGTTGCTGCCAGCAATCGATTTAATGTCTCGTCCTCGAATCTGCCCCACCACTGGGTCATGTTTTCCCGTGAGCCATCGTGCGGCAAAGCGGCCTGCCAGTTTCCCCGAGGCATTTTTTCTTCCGGCCTGCGATAATCGGGTCCCATCAGGATGCATCCTTCCAGGCCGAGCAGGATCATCAGCGAAAAAAGAAAGTGGAAAAAAGTGGGCATGTGACGATGATCCATTGACGAAAGCAATACGTGTTATTTATCTTCCAAGATAGATATTTGAAGGAATCTTATCCTTTGTTCATATCCAAAGCAAGATTTTTTTCCATCCTCTTATCGATCGCGCATGGAGTCCGCATGGACGAAGAACTTCAAGAGATCATCGAGCAGCAACGGATCCATTGGCCCGAATCGTTCCATGAATTGCTGACCCCATTTTTTCACACGTTGCATCGGGCGCACGGGGTCATTTTGGGACAGGCGTTCAAGGTGATGGGGCACCATGATCTGAGTCCGGCGGAATTTGATGTTTTGGCGAGTCTGCGACGTTCGGCACCTCCCCATGAAATGACGCCATCGCAATTGCAAAAAGCGCTGTTGCTCACATCGGGAGGTCTGACGAAGGTATTGCAGGAACTGGAACGACGGCATTTGATCACCCGCTCCACGGCCATGGAGGATCGCCGGGTCAAACCCGTTCGGTTGACTGTTGATGCCCTTCCGTTGGTGGAACAGGTCATGAATTCGATGATTCGGCAGGTGGGAGGCTGGATCGAAACATCACTTTCCAGCAGAGAAATTGAGGAAATCACTATAATATTGTTAAAACTGACAAAAACATGATTATCATATGTATCTGTTGTCTTGAATATTGATTATATTTTTATTTTTATATTATATATTATTTTCATAAATCAGCCTGCCAACCCTTAAAAAAAAGACCATTCCAGATCTTGACTTTCAAATGAGATGGAATCATATTCTCCAGCCATGGGGCCATAGCTCAGATGGGAGAGCGCTTGAATGGCATTCAAGAGGCCGGCGGTTCGATCCCGCCTGGCTCCACCATTTAAACCGCACCTATTTTGGGATACGTAGTTTTTCGACTTCGGGATCCAGGGAATTTTTCACCCACAATCGATCTGCAAGTTCGCAAGGCGTTTGATTGATTTCATCCTGAAATTTTGCCACGCGGTCAATGAGTTCTTTACTGGTTGAGTGACAAAAGAAATAGGTAACCTCCTCGCGTAACCAGTGCCAAAGAGACTCGACCGGCATAAAATCCGGGCTGTATCCGGGAAGAGGAACGAGATCAATTTTCATGTCTATGGCCGCATTCTGTACCAAGAGGGAACGATGATAGGGTGCCCCATCCCAGACCAGTTTGATTTTTCGATCTGGAAA
>JADGCV010000058.1 GCA_015228815.1 Magnetococcales bacterium
CTCCCCGGGCGTCTCTTCCAGCCGGATACGGATGTCATCCTCCAGCCCGGGCAGAAGCGCCTTTAAATCCTTCAATAATATCGCGGCGTCGATCATATCCTATCGTTCTCGTTCCTACAGCGGGATGAAGGTCTTTTCTTTTTTCGCGCAACGTTTTTTCCTTCCGGCGCAAAACAAAATCCCCTTTATGAACCCGCTTCGGTTGGATCACTTGTCGGCGACACGCTCAAGCAATCGCTCC
Source organism: Magnetococcales bacterium (assembly GCA_015228815.1). Classification (NCBI taxonomy): domain Bacteria; kingdom Pseudomonadati; phylum Pseudomonadota; class Magnetococcia; order Magnetococcales; species Magnetococcales bacterium. Next base: position 242 of record JADGCV010000058.1, read on the forward strand.
ATATCCGCCACCATCCGCTCCAGTCCAAAACGTTCCCGCGCCACGGCCAGCGCGTTCCGACCCAACTCTTCCGCCAAAGTCCGATCGCGAAGAATCCTTTCAAGAGCAGCCGTCAACGCCCCACTGTCCCTGGGGCGAACCAGAAGTCCATTGACCTCCGTCGTGAGAATCTCGGGAATGGATCCCACTGGCGTGCTGACCACGGGTAAACCACAGGCCATCGCCTGCATCAACGCCTGGGGAACCCCTTCGTTGCCATAGGAGGGAAGAGCAAACACATCCAAAGCATGCAACCAATCCACCGGATCGCGCTGATAACCGGCAAAGGACACCCGATCCTCGATACCCAGGTCCTTCGCCTGTCGATGAAGGCGCTCCTCCTGCGGACCATCCCCCACGACAACCAACCGTGAACGAAAACCGTCGGGACAGGATGATCGATATTCCCGAAAAGCCTCCAGAAGGTACCGATGCCCTTTCCAACTGCGCAAGGTCGCCACGATCCCGATGATTGTGTCCTCCTCCGGCAGACCAAGTTTCCGCCGTGCTCCCTGCCGGTCGCCCGGCGAAAAACGCTCCAGGTCGATCCCCGTCGGAATGGAGGTGATCCGATCCTCCGGATAGCGGTTGACCGTGATCAAACGATCGCGGATGGAGGTCCCGGTGGTGACGATATGACGGCTCGCCCGGGTATAAAGCCAACGGGTCGGCAGGTTGTCGGGGACCTCGGTGGAAACATGCCGCAGGCGGACGATGGGCGCGGGACGGGCCAGGGTTTGCGAGGCCAGCGCCACCAGCCAACTGTCGGTCGAACTGTGCGTCACCACGACATCGACCGGATGGGAAGCAAGCCACGAACGGACCGACCACAAGCCCGCCAGATTTTTTCTCCCGATGGGAACAAGGGTCACCGACACACCAGCGCGTTGTCCCTCCAGGGCGATTCTCGATGCGGCGGGACACAACAATTGAACCTCGTGACCACGCGCCGCCATGGCCCGGCTTTCGCTCAGGATGCGGATTTCCTGGCCGCCCCAGCCCATCGAGGCCTCCGTATGCACGATGCGCAGAAATTTTCGGGAGTTCATGGTGTTTCCAGGGACGTGTTCTGCAAAAATTGCAGGGTATGGAGCCGCGCATACTCACCATTCAATCCCAACAGATACTCGTGGGTCCCCTGCTCCACCACCCGTCCCTGGTTCAGAACCACGATCCGGTCGGCATTGCGAACCGTGGACAGGCGATGGGCGATCACCAGGGTCGTGTAGGCATCGATCAGACGATCCAGGGCATCCTGCACCAGACGTTCGTTTTCGCTGTCCAGGGCGCTGGTCGCCTCGTCAAGGATCAGGATGGAGGCGGGCTTGAGCAAGGCCCGGGCGATGGCGATCCGTTGCCGTTGCCCCCCGGACAGCATCAATCCCCGGTTGCCCACCCGCGTATCAAGCCCCTCCGGCAACTCCTGAATGAACTCCCAGGCATTGGCCATCCGCGCCGCCCGTTCCACCTCGTCCGGACCGGCATCCATCCGTCCGTAGGCGATGTTGTTGCGGATGGTATCGTTGAACAGCTGGTTTTCCTGATTGACTATGGCGATCTGACCGCGCAAACCGTCCAGGGTCATGTCGCGAATGTCCACGCCATCGATGACGATCCGCCCCGAACCAACGTCGAACAATCGCGGCAGCAGTTGCACCAACGTCGTCTTGCCGCTGCCGCTCTGCCCGACCAGGGCCACCTTTTCCCCCTTGCCGATCGTCAGATCAATCCCCGAAAGAACATCGTGATCACTGGATTCATAACGAAAACAGACCCCCTCGTAGCGAATCGATTCCCGGATCGGCGGTGGAACCACCGCCCCCGGACGCGCGACGATGGCGGCAGGGGTATCCATCAGTTCGAACACCCGCTGCGCCGCCGCCATGCCGCTTTGCAGATTGTTGTATAACATGGTGATTCGTTTCAACGGACTGTAGGCCATCATCAGAGCCGTCAGAAAAGAAAACAAAGTGCCGGGCGTGGTCTCGCCACTGACGATCGTCTCGCCGGAAACCAATACCACCGCACTGATGGCAATGCCGGCGACCATGTCCACCGCCGGCTTGGACACGGAATCGATCGCCGTCTCCCGGAGTTGGTTCTTCAGGACATGCCCGGTGATCCCGGAAAAAATGGCGCTTTCATGACCTTCCATGGAGAATGTCTTGACCACCTGCATCCCGGAAATGGTCTCTTCCAGATGAGAGGTGACCTCCTCCATCAATTCCTGGCGATTGCGGCTGAGACGACGCATCATCAGGCCAAAACGAAAGATCATATAACCCACCAGTGGAATGCCCATCACCGAAACCAGCGCCAAATCGGCCGCCTGATAGACCACCACCGCAAAAAGGGAAAGGACCGTGAACACCTCGCGGATGATGTCGGCAATCGTCGTCGAAACCACCGAGCGGATCATGTTGATGTCGAAAATCAATCGGGAAATATATCCACCCGTCGCCCGTCCCAGAAAATGAGCCAGGTCCAGATGGAGAATCTTTTCGTACAGACGGGTCTGCATGATCTGAACAAAGCGATGACCGACGGTAGTGATCAGATAGGACTGAAAGAAAAAGGCAATCCCGCGCACCACGAAGACGATCATGATCAAGAGCGGAATCCAGACGAGAAGCGCCGCATTTCTCTGGATGAACACATCGTCCACCAACGGTTGCACCATATAAGCGATGGCCCCGTTTCCCGCCGCCATGAACACCATGCACAGCATCGCGATGACAAGTTGCCCGACAAAAGGCCGAACCATCGACCACAGGCGCTGGTAGATACGCAAATCCTTCATAAGCTGTTTTTATTCCCGGCCCCCAGCCCCGAACTCCTGGCCCAGTCAAGAATCTCCTGTCCGAAGAAAAACCAGATCCCGCCCGACAGAGCCACCACCGATAGCACCGCAAATCCAATCTTGACCCAACTGTAAGGCCGCTCTCCCTGAACCTCTCCGGTCCGGCCATTGAGCAAAAAGCGGTAGATCCGGTCACCAAAACGATAGGTGCCGAGCCACACCGGCAGCAACAGATGTTTGAACGTGATCTCTTCATGACGGGTCGAACAATGATCGATCCTCTGAACATCGCCACCGATTTGATCCTTGATCCGCTCCTCGATCACCCCCGCCATCTTTCCCTTGGCAAGGGTCAGTCCTTCTTCCAGTCCGATCCGATAACTTTGGGCAATGAATCCCCCGACATATCCCGGATCATAGGCCACCAGATGTTCCAGGTCCCACGGTTCGAGTTTATCGGCCATATCCCGAGGCAACTGATCGCTTGCCATCACCAGGACATCGTCGAAGCGGTGGGTCAGGTGTCCCGCCACCGGAGTCCAACGGGTACGGGTGACGGTCCGGGTCTTCTGGACGCTTTTTCCATTTTCGATCGCGGTATAACGTTCCTGAACCTGGTAATGAATTCCCCGCTGCCCCTGGTAATCGCTTTCGGTCCGGGTATCGAAGGTCCAGTAGGGAACATACACGCCCCCGAGCGGCTGATCCCCCCGCGCCACCTTCTTGAGGCGATCGGGGGCAAACCAGCGACGCGAAACCCACTCACGGAACCGATCCCGCGCCTCTTTTTTTTCCACCGCAAACGGAAGAATCGCCGCCGGCTTGATCAAACGCCGCGAAGTTGCCTGAAGATCCATCGCCAGGCCACAGAAAGGACACGGCATCGCCACCGTTCCCCGTTCCGGTTCGAGGGATGCCCCGCATCCGGAACAGGAGACCAGAGAAACATCCCTCGCCTGGCCATCCCGGGTCGCCTTTTCGATCCAGGCGGAAAACTCAAGTTCCTCAATCCCACGTTCGACCGCGGCAATCTCCTGGGAATGGCCACAATGGCCACAGACCAGCGAAGAAACACCGGGTGAAAAACCGAGTCCGGCACCGCATCGGGCACAAGGAAACTGTCGTACCTCTCCAGGTTTCGCCGATTGATCGCTCTTGTCCTTGACCCGATTCATGCCATCCTCGTTCTTTTTTCTTTCAATAATTTATCATGAATCATTGTGGCACGGGCGGTGGGACGGCGGCCAGGGTCGGCCATTCCGGAAATCGATCCAAGGTTTCCCATTGCCCCATCCCCGGTTTCCAGGCCAGGGTCCGCCCCGTCACCTGACCCGAGGCGAGCCAACGCCGTACCCCCTCCAGATCGTAAGGACCCTGCTGCTGCCCTTGAAGAACCAGATGATAGGTGGAAACCGATTGGGGCGGCAACGGCGGCGGCGAAGGCGCCTGGGTGACCTGGGGCGGCGCTTGAAGTGGCGCGGGCTGGGAGGCCGGTCCCCAGGGCGATACCACCTGTCCTCCCAAAGCCATTCCCACCCCCATGCCCATCATGCCTCCCGCCGGTCCCGTATTTTCCGCCCCCTTTTCCATCGCCACGCCCGCCTGAAACCGATTGAACGCCCCCAGATCGCCGATCATTCCCATACTGGTCCGCTTGTCCAGGATTTTCTCGACCTCCTCGGGAAGAGAAATGTTCTCCACCAACGGTTTGCCCAGTTCCAGACCATATTCTTGAAACTCCGGACCCATCCGTTTTTGCAGCACCAACCCCAATTCGTCATACTGGGTCGAAAGATCCAACAAGGGAATCCTGCTTTCCGCCAGGACATCGGCAAAACGGGACACGAACAAGGAACGCAACTGTTCGGTGATCTCCTCCAGGGTGAACCGACCATCGGTGCCCACCACCGCCGCAACCAAAGCCTTGGGATCGATCACGCGCAGGGAAAAACTGCCAAAGCCGCGCAACCGTACCGGACCGAATTCGGGATCGCGCAACATGACCGGATTGCGTGTCCCCCATTTGATGTTGGTGAAGGTGCGCAAACTTACAAAATAGACCTCTGCCTTGAACGGGCTGGAAAAGCCGTATTTCCACCCCTGCAACGTACTCAATATCGGAATGTTCTTCGTCTCCAGGGTATACATTCCGGGAGAAAAACCGTCGGCCAGCCGTCCTTCATTGACGAACAGGGCGTGCTGCCCTTCGCGAACCGTGAGCCTGGCGCCAAATTTGATCTCGTTTCCATGGCGTTCAAAGCGGTAAACCAAAGTATCGGCGGAATCATCGATCCACTCGATGATGTCGATGAATTCCCCCGCGATCTTGGAGAAAAATCCCATCACGACCTCCCAAGGAAGATAACTTCGGCGCCGATCATGTCAGCGAACTTCGAACCGCGCATGATCCATCACCGCGCCCTGATCATCCAACAGTTCCAAAAAGTGCCGCCCCCGGACCGGAGCCCAACCCATTCCATGATCCAGTATCACCCCGTCGAGCCGCCACCGATACCCTGCCTGGAACGGATCCATGCGAAACAATACCCGTTCCCGCGCCGATGGAATGTCCGGATCCAACGCCATGATCACTCCGGTTCCGGGATAGCTGATCCGCACCCCACCCTGCCGCTGCCGAACCCGTTCCACCGTGGTCATCGCGGTACCGGAGACATACCATTCCTGGCGCGTCCCCTCTTCCTCCCGGGCAAACCGGGTCCGCGTCCGTTCCACGCCCGGTGGCGCCTCGGGATCGCCTCCCGATCCTCCAAGATAGGACATCACCGCCCGCCATGCCGGAGCGGCTCCCGAAACCCCCGACACATCATGCATCGGTTCGCCATCAAAGTTGCCGACCCAGACCCCCACCGTCCATTCGCGGGAAAAACCGACGCACCAATTGTCCCGCATCCCCTTGGAGGTCCCCGTCTTGACGGCGCTCCAGAAGGGAAGTTTCAAGGAATTGTCCAAACCGAAGGTTGCCACCCTGGCGGAAGGGTCGGCCAGGATGTCGGCGATGATAAACGCCGATTCCCGCGAAAATACCCGCGTTTCTTCTCCATCCCCCTGATCGACCCGCACCCGTGGTTGGGAAAACATTCCGCCATTGGCCAGGGTACGGTAGGCATTCACCAACTGCCACAGACGGACCTCCACCGATCCCAGTGCGATGGCGGGACCATAAAATTCGGCACGTTCCAAAATTCCCGAAAACCCGAGGCGGCGCAACCGGGTCACCACGGCATCCAGCCCCGTCAGAAGGAGCGCCTTGACCGCCGGAACATTGAGCGAGGAGGCCAGGGCCGTTCGAACACTGACCCATCCCATGAACCGATCATCATAATTGCGCGGGACATAGAGTCCCCGGCCCGTCACGATGTCCAATGGAGCATCCTCCAGAAGGGAGGCGGCGGTCAACCGTCGTTGTTCGATCGCCAGGCCATAAAGAAACGGTTTCAAGGTCGATCCTGCCTGACGCAACGCCTGGACCCCATCCACCTGACTGTCCGCTTCCCCGCGAGGGGCATTGCCGACATAGGCCAGGACGGTCCCGCGTTTGTTGGCAAGGACAAGGGCTGCGGCCTGGCGCACATTTTCTCCCGCCAGCCGCGCCAGTTCCGCATCCAGCACGCCGCGCACGAACCGTTGCAGATCGCCATCGAGCGTCGTGACAACGTCCCCTTCCCCATCGCCGTTTTTCAAAAGGGCGCGCGCCAGGTGCGGTGCCTCCGATCGCAGCGGGGAAATCCATCGTCCCCGGCGCGACATCCGATCCACATCTTCCCGCACCGCGTCACAGGGGCGTGACGGCGCAACCCGCGCCGCCAGCCGACAGGCCCTGGCCACAATCTCCGCGTCACGGGCATTGGGAGACCGCAACAAGGAGGCGAGGATCACGCCGTCACTCCGGGTCAAGGCGTCCGCCCCCTTGTCGAACAATCCACGGGCCGCCGTCCCGATCCCTTCCATCTCGCCGCGAAAGGTGACCCGGTTGAGATAGGCCTCCAGTATTTCATCCTTGCTCCAGGTTTGTTCGAGTCCCCAGGCCGCCCGCATCTGCCGCCATTTTTCCCCAAGACTCCTGCCACCGGCACGGCCTGCGAGATTGTGGTCCAAAAGCCCCGCCAACTGCATGGTGATGGTGGAACCGCCCCGCCGCCCGCTTCCCGTCAAGCGCCCCCGGAACGCCGCCATGAGCGCACGCCAATCAACGCCACCATGATGGCGAAAGCGACGGTCCTCGGCGGCAACCAGGATCTCCAGGGCCAAAGGCGAGACCTCGCGAAGCGGTGTCCAGGAAAGTCTGCGTCCCCTGAAGGAGACCCGCGTCTCGTGCAGAACAGTCCCCGTTCGGTCGAGCAACAGCTGATCACTCGGACGCCACGAAGCGCGCACTTCGGCAAAGGAAGGCATCGCCCGGCCCCACCCCCACGCCGTCCATCCCGCGAGAAAAAGCATCGCCGCGATCACGCCCCCTCCGATCAGGAACAACCGAATCCCGGATAAAAACGGGACCCAGGGATCCGGAGCGGGCGTCCCCATTCCGGAAGGAGTTTCAGGTCCCACTCCGGAATGAGCGTTCAGATCTTTCCTTCCCACAGGTGGAGGCCAAAACCGCTCAGGGTGATGAACAACAGTGTCAGACCGATGGCAATCAGGGCAAACCCAAGGACATGTGACCAGAATTTCAGTCTGGAAGAGGGCGGGGCAACCAGAATGCGCTCCAACTGACCGTTTTCCATCAATCGACGGTATTCCACCTGTCGCTCATGTTTGAACTCGGATACGGGCATGCGACCGACGAACATCATGATGTCGAGGGGAAACTTGCTCGGACGAAAATGGCAGTTGAAAAAATGGACCGAGAAGATGAACACGACCGCCAGAAAGGCCTCCTCGCCATGAATGATGGTGGCGACATTGAAGACCCATCCCGGAAGAAATTCACCCGCCACCCTGGGAAACCACAGGACCAATCCTGAAGAGCCGATGATGAACATGCCCCAGAAGGGGGCCCAGTAATCAAATTTTTCCCAATAGCTCCAATGATCGAAGACAGGCCGCGGCCCCCGGCCCAGAAACCAGCGCACCATGGCGATGAAATCCTTGAGATCCTGCCAGTTGGGGACAAGCGAAGTCGGCCCGAACCAGCGAAAGGTGCCGCGACCGCGCCAGAAAATGCGATAAAGAACCGCTCCCAAATGCATGAAGAACACCAGGGAAAACAACACCGCCGCCACCCGGTGGACAATGGCCATCACCGGCGCCCCGCCGATGAAACGCGCCACCCAGGGGGCCCAGAAGGCATCGGGATACAGCACCGTCATCCCGGTAAAGGCCAGGGTCATGATCGACAAGGCAAAGGTCAGGTGGGCCAACCGCCACAAGGGGGGAAACCGTTGCACCCACGTCCTTCCATCCCCGCCCTTCACCACGGAAACGTCCTCGACTCCGGGTCTCAGGCCCGCCTTCCTTTCCTGCGATTCACGATAAAACCACAGCGCCGAATGACTCCAGAAAAAGAGAAAAACCCCCGCCAGCAACAGCAGCATGAATTTGGAGGCCAACCACAGTTCCGGATAGCGTTCAAAGTCATGGGCGTTGCCATGGGGAAGAAAGGTCAAAAAACCCGGTGATACATCGGCATGACATTTCCGGCAGGTCTTTTCCCTGTTTGTTCCGGAAACGGGAGAATCGGGGGCGGAAACACGGACATTGGAATGGGCGGAATGGCAATCATAACATTTGGCGGTGTGGGCGTATCCCAGGACATTGACCTGTCCGTGATACGTTTTGACATAGGTTTCATAGGATTCCTGATGACAGTTGCCACAACTCTTGGTGATGACCAGCTTGGCGGGATTCTGGTGCGGCGAGGAGATTTTGTGCGCGGTATGGCAATCGGCGCATACCGCCGCCTTGACATTGCCAAAACGCAAGACCTCCGCACCATGCACCGAATTTTCGTACAGACGCAGTTGCTCCTGATGGCAACGACCGCAGACCACCGGAGTGGACAGGCGAAACGCTTCGCGTCCCTCCGTTCCCTTGGCGGCAATCGTGTGGCCGTCATGACAATCGGGACAACCGGCATTGAGTTTTCCCGAACCATCCTTGCGCGGTTGGCCATGGACCGATTCCATGTAGAAGGCGATGTTTTGCACCACCTTGTCCAGGACCGCATCATCATGTCCATGCAACCGCCCCCATCCCTTGCGGTGCAGGTCACTGTGACAGCGGATGCAATCGACGCCTTCCCCCTCCTTCAACACATGGGGAATCAGGGTAATGTCGCGGTGGCACTCGACGCACAACCGCTTGCCGTGAACGCTCTGTTGCAATTGTTCCCGATCGACGTACAGGGAACGTTGTTTGGAGCGAATCCCCGCCCCCAGGGGAACACTGAACCCCTTCTCCCCATGGCACCCATAACAACGAACATCCGAGGTATTGCCATCGACCGGGATGGGAGTTGTCTCCTCCATGCCAGCGAGACCACGCCACTGGAGCGGTTCCGCTCCCGGAATCCCCTGGGGTGGTGAAATGGCATCACCACCGATGTTCCCAGCAGGGTCATCCGTCCGCGGTATTCCGGCTTGTTCCTGGGCCTGGACGGTTGCGACGAAAGACAGGATCAGCCCGACGATCAAGACCAGCGCCTCGAACCGCATCCTTCCGCCCCGTCCCCGCGATGCCATCCGCCCGCATCCCATGTTCCGGTCCGTCATGGTCCGGGGTTGGCCCTGGCCGGTTGATCCACCCCCTTGGCCCCCCGCAACCAGGCGTGTTCGGGACGGGCGAGGATGGCTTCAAGAACCAGGGCCACCTCATCAGCCGCCTCCTTTTTCCCGGAAGAGCGGGCCTGGAGAATCAAATTCTGCGCCTGGTTGATCAACTGGGTATAGAACAACCGGGAAATATCGTGAAATCCCTGCCATTGAACATAATCGGGGGCCTGCATCGAGGCTCCCTGACGCACCCGGCGCCCCGCCTGATGCCAGATTTCAAACCAGGTCCATTCGATGGCCTCGTCAAAATCGACCGCGGTCCGAAGTCCTGTTTTGGCCAAACTGTTCATCAGATCCTGGGCCGGTTGGGCAAACTTGGCATTGTAGAGTGACACGACATTGTCATACTGTTCATAGAAATTTTCGACGATGGATTCGGTATGGCAGGAAAAGCACACTTCCTGCATCCGTTTCCGGTTTTCCTTCCAGGAGGTCCCTGTTTTTTCCGGATTATTTTCCAGTCCGTCGCCAACCTTGCGCGACACGGGCGATTTAAGGTCCCAACTGATGCGATGACTGACATCATGGGTCAGAGGGGATTCGACAGTAGCCGACATGTGACATGTGGCGCAGGTCGGTCCGGTATCATAGTCCTCTCCCGGCACCCATTTGGGAGACTCCAGTTTCAACCGTTCCAGGTTGGCGTAGAAGTTGATGCCATGCTTGGACTCATCATAGATTTCCTTCTGGGGATGGGCCGGTCCGCGATGGCACTTGCCGCAGGCCTCGGGACGACGGGCCTGGATCTGGGAAAATTCATGGCGTTGATGGCAGGCGGTACAGGCGCCACGCGAACCGTCGGGATTGATGCGACCAATACCGCTGTTGGGCCAGGTCGTCGCCTCCAGTTTTCCACCCGACTTGACCCGAACCTCCGAACCGTGACACTGGGTACACCCGTGGCGTCCGGCGGCAGCGTGGAGTTCATCGGGCATCCCCTGGACCGCGGAGGCAAGAAAATAAGCGGGACTTTCCTTGATGTCCCCGGCGCGGGAATGAACGCTCTGGGTGAACTCCTTGGCCTCCCGTTCATGGCAACGCCCGCAATCCTTGGGACTGACGATCACGGAAATCAAAAATTTCTTGTGCATGAAGGCATCCGGGTCCCCCTGCTCTGCCCGGTGGCATTCATAGCAGCCGACGTTGGCGCCATAATGCTTGGAACTGCCCCATTGTTGATAGAGACCCCGGTTGTCCTCGATGTGGCAGGAGACGCAGGTGGCGCTCTCCTTGCTCAGGGAATCGAAGGTTTTTCGTGGCGCCTTTTCGGGTTCGGCTGGGGCGACCGGCGGAAAAGTTTCCACCCTGGCGGTCGAATCGACCGCTTCCGACGTGTCACCGGCCCACGAAACGCCAAAAAACATCAGCACAACCATTGCCGTCAACAGCAATGGAACCATCCTCGCCCCCTTCATTCCCATCATGACCGGTCACCCGTCTGCTGTTTTCAAGAAAGAACATCATCGGATTGTACTTGAGGACTGTCGCCGCCCCGATTTCCCCTCCTGCCGCCTTCATGTTGCTTCATCGGCAAGGGCAAGTCAATCATGATGATGCACGAATGGACCATGATCGAACAATGGTGGATCCTCATGGCGAAAAAGGATACACTTGAATTGCCGGACAACAAAGGGCACAAAAATTCAGCATGTTCAAATCAATCTGGACACCCGAGGAACACGCCATGAACGGACCCGTGATGTTCGACACGTTGGCCTATACCAAAAAACTGAAATCGGTCGGTTTTTCCGAAGCCCAGGCCGAAGTTCAGGCCGAGACCATCATCGCGTTGTTGGAAGAACGGTTGGCCACCAAGGTGGACATCGAAATGGTCAAGCGCGACATCGAAAACTCAAGAGCCGAACTCAAACGCGACATCGAAAACACAAGAGCCGAACTCAAACGCGACATCGAAATGGTCAAACGCGACATCGAAAACACAAGAGCCGAACTCAAACGCGACATCGAAAACACAAACGTTGAACTCAAGCGGGATTTGAAAGAACTCGAACTGCGCATGATCATCAAGATGGGAGCGATGATTCTGGCTGCGGTCGGCCTGTTGGTGACCGCTCAGCGACTCTGGCCCATTCAGATTCAGTACATTCCCCCCGGAATCCATCAAGAAACCCAGGCAACGCCCCTCCAAACGCCGATGCTGCCCGCCGTTCCCGCGCAACATGGCGGATCATCGCTTCCTGGACAACCGAGGAACACGCAATGAACGGATCCGTGATGTTCGACACGTTGGCCTTCGCCAAAAAGTTGAAGTCGGTCGGTTTTTCCGATGCCCAAGCCGAAGTTCAGGCCGAGACCATCGTCACGTTGTTGGAAGAACGGCTGGCCACCAAGGTGGACACCGAGATGGTCAAACGCGACATCGAGAACTCAAGAGCCGAACTCAAGCGTGATATCGAAAATATAAGAGCCGAACTCAAGCGTGATATCGAAAATATAAGAACCGAACTCAAGCATGATATCGAGAATATAAGAGCCGAACTCAAGCACGACATCGAAATCGTCAAGCGCGACATCGAAATCGTCAAACGCGACATCGAAAACACGAAGGTTGAACTCAAGCGGGATTTGAAGGAACTTGAACTGCGCATGATCATCAAGATGGGAGCGATGATTCTGGCTGCGGTCGGCCTGTTGGTGACCGCTCAGCGACTCTGGCCCATTCAGGTTCAGTACATTCCCCCCGGAATCCATCAAGAAACCCAGGCAACGCCCCTCCAAACGCCGATGCTGCCCGCCGTTCCCGCGCAACATGGCGGATCATCGCTTCCTGGACAACCGAGGAACACGCAATGAACGGATCCGTGATGTTCGACACGTTGGCCTTCGCCAAAAAGTTGAAGTCGGTCGGTTTTTCCGATGCCCAAGCCGAAGTTCAGGCCGAGACCATCGTCACGTTGTTGGAAGAACGGCTGGCCACCAAGGTGGACACCGAGATGGTCAAACGCGACATCGAGAACTCAAGAGCCGAACTCAAGCGTGATATCGAAAATATAAGAGCCGAACTCAAGCGTGATATCGAAAATATAAGAACCGAACTCAAGCATGATATCGAGAATATAAGAGCCGAACTCAAGCACGACATCGAAATCGTCAAGCGCGACATCGAAATCGTCAAACGCGACATCGAAAACACGAAGGTTGAACTCAAGCGGGATTTGAAGGAACTTGAACTGCGCATGATCATCAAGATGGGAGCGATGATTCTGGCTGCGGTCGGCCTGTTGGTGACCGCTCAGCGACTCTGGCCCATTCAGGTTCAGTACATTCCCCCCGGAATCCATCAAGAAACCCAGGCAACGCCCCTCCAGACGCCGGTGCTGCCCGCCGTTCCCGCGCAACATTGAATCGCGATTGGGATCCCTATCCCTTCCAGGCGCGGCAAACGGAAAAACGACTGTTTTCCAGGACTGTCTCGACCAGGAAATCTCCTTGTCGCAACAGACGGCCATATTCGAGAAAATTGTTGCTCACAAACCACAGACTGCCACCCGGACGAAGGAGGGAGGCGGCCTGATTGAAGAAAGACCGCGAAGGTCCCAATTCGTTGCGGGCGCCGCGATGAAAGGGGGGATTGGTCACGATGGTCGAATAGGTGTTCCGGGACACCTCGTGGCCGAGGCCATCCTCCAGAAATACCACCGTTCGATCCTCAAGGCCATTTCGACGAATCGTTTCCCGGGCTGCCCGAACCGCCGCCACCTGGTCATCGGCCATCACGATTTCCGCCTGGGGCCAGCGACGCGCCAAAACCACCCCCAAAAGGCCATATCCGCACCCCCAGTCCAACACTTTTTCACCCGGATCCCGATCGATCATGGCCTGAAGCAACATCAAGGACCCCTCATCGGCCTCGGTCCAGGAGAATACCCCCGGCAATGTCGCGAACTCCAGTCCCTCATGAATGAACCGGTGAAACGGATCGTCGTGGTGGGATGGCTGCGGTTCCTCCTCCCTGCCCAGGGAAACCAGGCGCATGTGTCCCTTGATCAGGGCCACCTCGGCGGAAGGATATTTTTTTCCCAACGAACGGATACCGTGTTCCCGAATCCCATAGATCCAAAGGCGTCCGGAAGGACCCAGGCAATCCATGGCCTGCCACACCGTCGATCGAATCGCCTCCCGCCCCTGGGGCAATTCCAGCAACAGGTGGTCCCCTTTTTGTCCGGCGGTTGGATGATCGTGAAGAACCCAGTTCAACCGGGGCCATGTGGCAAACTGTTGGACGATGGAGGCGCGTGCGGCGACGACGCATCCCGTAAACCCGTGGCTGCGCAGTGGTCCCACGGGTGATGGAAAGGCCGGATCCTGGTGGACCAGGTGGACATGAGACAGCCTTTCCACGGGGACAAGTCCTGGAAGGGCGCGAAAAAACCGTTCCTGGGAACGGGGACCGGGATTCACGATTCAAACTCCGTCATGATGGCGATTGTCGGGGACCACGAATCCCTGGCGCTTCAAGCGCCTTTGGACCAGGGATCGTCCAGGGAAAAACGGGCGCACTGGATTGATCACTCCCAGGAGGATGCCAATCTTTCCGGGATGGGGGTGCTGTCAGGAGGATGCCGGTCTTCCTGTTTTCAACTCGTCAAATATGTCATGAACATGCATCATACGGGTATGGCGTACCGCGTTGGTTCCGGTAAAGACCAACCCATGGGTCATGTTTCCCTGCTGGGCGTGGTGCAGGGCGGCGGCGACGCAAAAGGCCTCCTTCTGTTCGCGGCAGAGACAATATTCCAGACAGGTGGCGAAGCAATGATCGGCGACTTCCCCGCCGCGAAACAAGGTACGGGTAAATTCGGTATTGATGGCGCGACCGGGAAGTCCCGCCGGCGAATCGACGATGACCACATCCCCTTCCCTGGCATCGATGAAGGCCTGTTTAAAGTTGGGATGGGCATCGCATTCGTAGGTGCAGAGGAAGCGGCTGGCCATCTGCACCCCCTTGGCCCCAAGCGCGAGGGCGTGATCGATGTCCTTTCGATCCCATACCCCGCCAGCGGTCACGATTGGAATCTCATCGTTGTATTCGGTCCGCGACCATTCGGCCAACTCGGGAACGACGACATCGGAACCGTGTTGGGCATCGAACAATTGCCGACGATTGACCCCCAGATGCCCCCCCGCCACATTGGGATCCTCGAAGACGTAGGCATCGGGAATTCTTTTATAGAGTTTGAACCATCGTTTTGCCAGGAGTTTGGCGGCACGCAGGGAGGAGACGATGGGAACCAGGGCGGTCCTGGGATTGGCCTGGGCGAACTCCGGCAGGCGCAACGGCAATCCCGCCCCGGAGATGATCAACTGCGCCCCGTATTCGACCGAGGTGCGCACCATCGCCTCGTAATCCTTGATGGCGACCATGCAGTTGGTACCGATGATTCCGTGGGGACTTTTCTCCCGGGTCAAGGCCAATTCCTCGATCAGGGCTTTTATATTGGCACGGAAATAATCTTTTCCCTTTTTATAATAACGGGAGGCCAGGGAAAGGGCGACGGTGGCGATGATCCCCGCGCCCCCTTCATTGGCCACGGCGGAGGCCAGGCCATTGGCCGAAACACGGATTCCCATTCCTCCCTGAATGATGGGAATGGGAATGACATGATCGCCGATGCGCAATGGCGGCAGGGGCGTTACCTCGGTCGAAGATGATTCCATGGACGGTGATGATTTCCGGAAAAAGTTTTTACCTGGGACTGCATTCGATGACCGTTGTTTCTGGGAAGGTCAATCACAACTGCCGACGCCGGAGACGATTCTACAGGAATCCCCTTGTATCCGCCATCCTCGCCGAAACGGGACGAATGCGAAAATCCTCGATGACGCGCAGCGGATCCCCCCTGCCGTTTCCGCCGCTGTCCGAACCAGAACGACGTGCGCATTCTCAGGACAATTCCCAGGTTGCCCACTCCGGTTTTCTCACGGATACCGCTCGGCCCAGGGCCGTCAGGGGAAGTCCGGTCGCCACATCGCTCAACCGCAACACCGCAAGCCCCCGCAAACCACCCCCATGGACAACGATGCTGGTCACCGCGCCCACCTCCCTGCCCGACGGCAAAACCACCGGAGTCCCCAGGGGAAGTTCTCCGACGCCATCGATGGAAAGGTGAAACAATCTTTTCTTGAGCGTGCCACGATGGTGGGTTCGGGCCGTGGTTTCCTGGCCGACATAGCACCCTTTCTGGAAACTGACGGCATTCATCTCCAAAGCCCCCGCCTCCAGAGGGAGGGTTTCTCCGGGAAGCCATTCCGCGCCGCCCCGGGGAAGCGCGTTGATGATGCGACAGGTTTCCCATGCCACGCAGCCTGCCGCGGGCGCCACCGCCGCCATCCGTTGCCAAAGGTCGAAGAAGCCGTCGCCGGGGACGCGAAGGCGAAAACCGAACGCCGGATGCCTTGGATCGCGCCAGATTTTTAACTGTTCGTCGAGCGGCCATACGGTTCCCAAGGAGGCTCCGGCAAAGTCGATTCCCGGAAAGACCTTGGCCAGGGCGTATCCCGCGTCCGGTCCGACCACCCCGAGAATGCCCCATCGTTGTTGCGGAACCTCGATGGCAACCTTGGAGCGCAGGCGGTAGAAATTCAACGCCGACACCAGGGCATCCACCGCATCGGGCTCGGTATCCAGAACAACCGTCTCCCCGTGATCGAGCAGCGTGAAATCCCACTGGAACCGTCCCTGAGGGGAGAGCATGGCGGTATAAAGACAACGGTCGGGACGCAAATCCTTGACCTGATTGGTCACCAACCCCCCAAGAAAGGTCGTTCGATCCATACCCGACAGGACCACCGTTCCCCGATGGGAAAAATCGACGCACCCGCACCGGACCAGAAGCCCTTGTAATTCGGCTTCGGGATCGCCAAAGTGAAGCGGGGTGGTTTTTCCCCGATCGGTCGTCCAGGCAATCCCCGGATTCAGGTGTGGTTCGAGCAGACTCATGGGGAAAACTCCTTGTCAAGAACACCCCGGGATACGCACAATACGGGGTCCGAAGAATCGACGACGGGACATCCGAACGGTGTCCGATCGGTCGGTGTCGCCCCTTCACGCAGGGTATGCGGTTACGAATCCACGGGAGAAACCTCAACATGTCAGCTTTTCGTACCGACTGGGTCAAGGGACGCACGGGTAACGTTACCCAGATGCACTATGCACGGCAAGGGGTGATCACGCCCGAAATGCAACACGTCGCACAGGCCGAGCGATTGACCGCGGAAACGGTCCTGGAGGAGGTGGCGCGCGGACGGATGGTCATTCCCGCCAACATCAACCATCCGGAACTGCACCCCCTGGGAATCGGCATCGCCGCCAGATGCAAAATCAACGCTAATATTGGAAATTCGCAGATTTCATCGAGCATCGAGGAGGAACTGGAAAAATTGCACCTTTCCGTCCGCTTCGGTGCCGACACGGTCATGGATCTTTCGACCGGTCGATCCATTCCCCAGATTCGCGAACGTATTCTGCGCAACGCCCCCGTTCCCATCGGCACCGTTCCCATCTACGAAGTGATCGAACGGATGCCCGACGTCCGCCACCTGACCGCCGACATGATGCTCGATGTCATCGAGGAACAGGCGCGGCAGGGGGTGGATTACATGACGGTCCACTGCGGCGTGGTCATGGAGGTGTTGCCATTGATCGAAAGCCGCATCACCAAGATCGTTTCCCGGGGGGGCGCCCTGATGGCCCAGTGGATGCTCCACCATGAACGGGAAAATCCCCTTTTTGTCCATTTCGACCGTTTGCTGGAAATCTGCAAACGACATGATGTCACCCTTTCACTGGGAGACGGTCTGCGCCCCGGGTCGCTCCACGATGCCTCCGACGCTGCCCAGTTCACCGAGCTGCGCATCCTCGGTGAACTGACGCTCCGGGCCTGGGAACAGGATGTCCAGGTGATGATCGAAGGCCCCGGTCATGTTCCGATGGATCAGATCGAAATGAACATGGAGAAGGAACGGCAATTGTGCCATGAAGCCCCATTTTACGTCCTTGGTCCCCTGGTGACCGACATTGCCGCCGGCTATGACCACATCGCCTCGGCGATCGGCGGAGCCATTGCCGCCTGGAAAGGGGCATCGATGTTGTGCTATGTCACCCCCAAGGAACACCTTGGGCTTCCCAACGCCGAGGATGTCCGCAACGGCATCATCGCCTACAAGATCGCCGCCCACGCCGCCGACATCGCCCGCCACCGTCCCGGCGTCCGCGACCGGGATGACGAAATGAGCCGCGCCCGGTACCGGTTCGATTGGAACCGGCAGTTCGAACTTGCCCTCGATTCCGACAGGGCACGCGAATACCATGATCAAACCCTCCCCGAGACGGCCCACAGAAACGCCGAGTTCTGCTCGATGTGCGGTCCCAGGTTCTGTGCCTACCGGTTGTCGCGGGATGTGACCGAAAAATATCGTGGCGTGGCGGAAAAGTTTCTGCCCGGATTTTGTCCCGAATCCACGGTCGCCAACGCACCCATGGACCCTGCCTGATGTGGTATGCAGGCCATTTCATGACCCCGTTGAAGGTGTCTTCGTGAACAGAATCGTAAAATCCGAATCCGAATGGATGAAATCACTGACCCCGGAGCAGTTCCGGGTTTGTCGCCGCAATGGAACCGAACCTGCGTTCACGGGGCACTATCATGATTGCACCGATCCGGGGAACTATCGGTGCGTTTGTTGCGGCGCCGAATTGTTTTCCTCGAAAACAAAATTCGCTTCAGGATGCGGCTGGCCAAGTTTTTCGGCGCCATGCGACGTCACCAGCCTGACGACCCAAGAAGACCACTCCTTCGGCATGCATCGTCTTGAAGTCCGCTGCGCTCGATGTGATGCCCATCTTGGTCATGTCTTCAATGACGGCCCGCAACCGACCGGCCTGCGTTATTGCATCAATTCGGTCGCCATTGTGCTTGATCCAGATAAAAAGAAAACGTAACGGCCCAGGTCCCCCCGGGATCGGAATTATTGAAAGAAAAAAGGGGTCTGGGGGATTGCCCCCAGGGTTTTGATTTTGTTTTTGACTTTAGTTTTTTACACGCCATTTCACCCGAAGCGAATTT
>JADGCV010000059.1 GCA_015228815.1 Magnetococcales bacterium
GATGTCCGTGATCATCTGAAGCGGGTGCGTGAATACAAGGAATTCTACGAAGGCGAAGGTGGCGCACGGGTCATGGGCGCCGTGGCCGGCATCCTGATCGATAAGGATGTCGATCGATTCGCCATGAATGAAGGGCTGTTCGTCATCGTCCAGTCCGGCGACAGCGTCACACTGGCCAATGAGAAAACGTTTATCCCACGGACCTGGTGACGATGCGTTTCCGCATGACCCCTGAGATCATGGTGTCTCGGCGACGGATCATGGAGGTACCCGGAGGCACCATCCACTTCCCGTCCAAACTTTGGCCTGAACCTGCCCTCACCTCGTCCCTCTCCCGGAGGGAGAGAGACGAGTGAAGAATCGCGCCGCTCACGGCTGCAAGACAAATACCAATCCCGACAAGGGAGGCAGACGCAGATTGAGCGAATAAGGACGGCCATGGGCCGGGATTTCCTCTGCCTGTACCTGTCCCTCGTTACCGACACCGCTGCCACAATACTCCTGGGCATCGCTGTTGATCCGCTCGATGTAGACCCCCGGCAGGGGAACCCCGATCCGATAATTGTCCCGGATGACCGGGGTGAAATTGCAGACGACGACCGCCACGCCAGAGCTGTTCCTGCTCCTGCGAATGTAGGAAATGACGCTCTGGTCGATGTCATGACAATCGATCCACTCGAAACCGCCCGGCTCGTGGTCGAGACCGTAAATATCGGCGTTGGATGAATAGAGCCGCCCAAGATCACGCACCAACTGCCAGACCCCACGATGAAAGGGAACATGGTCCAATAAATGCCAATCCAGACTGGTATCGTGGTTCCATTCCAATCCCTGACCGAATTCCATCCCCATGAACAGCAGTTTTTTGCCCGGATAGGTGAACATGAAGGTAAAATAGGTCCGCAGATTGGCAAAACGCTGCCACGGATCGCCCGACATCTTGTCCAACAGCGAGCGTTTGCCATGAACCACCTCGTCATGCGACAGCGAGAGAATGAAATTTTCACTGTAGCAGTAGAGCATGCCGAACGTCAGATTGTTCTGATGGTGCCGGCGATGCACCGGATCCTTGGCCATGTATTGCAACGTGTCATGCATCCATCCCATGTTCCACTTGAAGCCGAAGCCCAACCCCCCCATGCTCGTGGGTCGGGATACCATGGGCCAGGAGGTCGATTCCTCGGCGATGGTGATCGCGCCACGCCCCTGGGCATAAACCTGCTCGTTCAAGGAACGCAGGAAAGCGATGGCCCCCAGGTTTTCGTTGCCACCATAATAGTTGGGAATCCATTGCCCCGGCTGGCGACTGTAGTCGTTGTAGAGCATCGAAGCCACGGCATCGACCCTGAGCCCATCCAGATGATACTCCTTGATCCAGAACAAGGCGTTGGCCACCAGAAAATTGGTCACTTCCGTCCTGCCGAAGTTGTAGATCAGGGTGTTCCAATCCTGATGATACCCCTGCCTCGGGTCGTCGTGTTCATAGAGCGCAGTCCCATCGAACCGGCCCAGGCCATGGCCATCGGTCGGAAAATGCCCGGGAACCCAATCCATGAACACCCCGATGTTGGCGCGATGGAGGCGATCGACAAAATATTTGAAGTCGTCCGGAGTCCCGAACCGATGCGTCGGGGCATACATGCCGGTGGGCTGATACCCCCAGGACCCATCGAAAGGGTGTTCGGAAATCGGCAGAAGTTCAACGTGGGTGAAGCCCATTTCGCCCAGGTATTCCGCCAGATCGTCGGCCAGCTCCCGATAGGTCAGATAGCGGTTGTTCTCATTGGGGTTGCGTTTCCACGATCCCAGATGAATTTCATAGATCGCCATCGGTTTATGCAGTGGATCCCAGCCTTCGCGATCCCGCAACCATCCCTCGTCCTGCCACACATGGTCGCTCTTGCCCACGACGATGGAAGCGTTGCCCGGAGGGGCCTCGTTGGCGCGGCCATAGGGATCGGCCTTCAAGGGGAGCAGATCACCATAGGCCCCCTTGATTTCGTACTTGTACAGATCCCCGGGATGAACCGCAGGGACAAACAGTTCCCAGATGCCACATTCCACCCGCAAACGCATCGGATGGCGCCGGCCATCCCAATTGTTGAAACTTCCCACAACGCTGACCCGCCGCGCATTCGGCGCCCAAACCGCAAACAGCACCCCATCCACCCCGTCCAACGTCTGACAATGCGCCCCCAGACGATTGTAGATCTCCCAATGCCGTCCCTCGGAAAACAGATAGGCATCCATTTCCCCCAGAACCGTCCAGAACCGGTAGGAGTCCTCCATCTCCAGGGGACCATTGCCAAAATCGGCCCGAAAACGATAGCCGAACATCTCCTTGACGCCCCGGGGAATGGCGACGAACAATCCTTCGTCCCGTATCCGCGTCATCTCGCAGACCGTCTCCCCGGTGTCGCGCCGGATCACCGATACCGAGTGCGCCCCGGGCAGAAAGGCCCGCACACTCACTCCACCCGACGGAATCGGGTGCATCCCCAACGCCGAAAACGGGTCGCGGCAATCGCCATAGACAATCTGATCGATCTGGTGAGGGGCGAACAAAAATTCCATCACGTCATTCTTCATGCTTTCCATAGAAACTTTTCTCCCCGGTACGTCTTTGGAAGTTCAACCGGATCGTTTCACCCCTCCTCCGGCCCGACAGGACCGGAAACCGATTCCGAAACGATCCGCATCGCTTCGAAATCCCAGCCACGGGCAACCCGGTGGCCTTCTGGCAGTTGCATCCTGGTGAGGACGTTGACTCCGGTTCTTCGGAAAATCGCCACAAATAGCCCCCTAGCATATCAAGATATACGTCCGGATCCAATGGATTGCGTTCCTCGACCCGACATCCCAACCCAGGACCTCCTCCTTCAAGACACGCAGCCCTCCTCGGATTATCCTTTTCAGCACCGGGGAAAAAAGGTACCCTGTCTCTTAATGAACATCAGGTCAGAGGGGGCGCACCGTCTCAACATGAAAAAAAACAGACAACCCTGATGCCCGGTTTTGCCCTGGGTCATGTTTCGATCATCTCAACAGGAGTCGCGGTTCATGAGCATCTACGGCGTCAACCACATGTTTTCATCGGATATGGGACAGGCAGCGGCCCATGGACTGGCAGAACGGACCAAGGCCAACGCGAGCAAACATCAGATCGGCATTTTCGAATCCCTCGCCATCAACAGCATGGACATGATCTCCAAGGATACCACCCTTGCCTCCAGGGCCTACAAGGTCAGTCTTTCCGAAACGGCCGCCCGTCTCAGCACCCGCAAGGCGGGATTCTCGACCTCCCAGGCGGTATTCTGAGCATGAGACCCGCTCAGGCCTCTCCTTCGGTATCGATGATGGCGGCGGCAATGGCCTCCTCGGGGGTCTTTCCCCCCCAGAGCACCCATTGCAATGCCGGAAAAAACCGATCGGTCTCCTCCTGGATCGCCGACATGATGTCTTCGAGCTGCTCTTCCTTGAATTCACTGTTGCGCAAGGGAACCACGACCCGAAATACCGGAATCTGCTCCTCGCTCCAGATTTCAAAGTGCCCCAACCATACCCGCTCGTTCATCATGGCGATCAGATGACTGGCCCGCTGTAACTGACGCGGAGGAACCTTCAGGTTCAAATAACAGTTCATCTGGAGAAAACACGTATCGTCATGATAGACCGCCCACAGGCGCTCGCTGCCCCATTGACCGGGTATTTCGGCCCACAATTCAAATTCATTGGCCCGCTCGGCGCCCCAATCCTGGCGAATGACATAGTCTTCCACCAGACTGATGGGGTTGTGATGATCGGTATCGGAAAAAGAAAAGTCCACGTTGGACGATCCGCTCATGAATCCCTCTCGTGGGCCATCGACACGATGCCCTTCGGACGTGTACCACCACAGTCGCAGCCGCGACTCCCAATGTCCCAGACCCAAGCCAAGACCGAACCACATCTTGATCAAGGGGCCGGAACCAGGAATTGATTATCCCCAATGTGCCCAATGGGAGCAAGCGTTCTTAATTCGTAACGACCCAGCCCCCCACGGTTCGAGATTATTGAAAGAAAAAAGGGGTCTGGGGGATTGCCCCCAGGGTTTTGATTTTTCTCGCGTGGTTTTTGCGAGAAACCGCGGAAATTCGCTTCGGGTGAAAGGGCGCGTGGAAAAACAAAGTCAAAGTCAAAAACAAAACCCTGGGGGCAATCCCCCAGACCCCTTTTTTCTTTCAATAATCCTGGGCACTGGGGGGACCTGGGCAGTTCCTTTTTCCCTTGGGCCAACGATAAAACGCCGGGAAAGTTTCCCCTTCCCGGCGCCCTCCCATCACAAAATTCCAGTAACCAGAGACCCTCGCGAACTCACTTGGCGGAATCCTTGTTGTAATCCAACGCCGCCTGCTTTTTCAGACTGTCCAGCTTGAGATCATGATAAGCCTTGATCAGAAGCGGAAACATGTCGGTTTCGGAAGGATTTTCCTTGAAATATTGTTGATACATGTCCATGGCAGCCACGGTCAGCCCTTTTTCATCAAGGAAATTGGCCACGATAAACGCATCACCCGAAGTCGCCGCCTTGATCTCTTCCAACTTTTTGTTGAACTCGTCCAACGCCGGACCACCCAACCAGGTCAAGGTGCGGTCCCCCTTCGGCGAAAACACCGATACCCCATCCTTCACCACTTCGACCCGATACTTGTGGGCCCCCGGAGTCAAACCAGCCACCTTGTGCCGAACCATCTCGCCCTTGGCCGCGGGAACTTCGGTCCCCTTCTCGTCAATGATCAGACGATAGCTGTATTCCTCACCCATGTTGGCCCACACCAGATCGGGATGCGCCTCGGAAAGGGTGATTTCACGCGCGGTCATCAACTTGGGTTCCTTGTCCTTCTTGTCGACACTGCGACGCACCGTGGTATAGCGTTGGGCCTGATCAAGCCTTTGATTGAGGCTCGCAAGGATCGAATCGCCCGATTTCTGAGGCTCCGACAGGGTACCCGAAACCACCTTGATCGCCGCGGCGGTCACTTCGATTTCGCTGCTGGCGGCAAGATTCTGACTTGTGTTGGTGGCCTGGTTGACGATGGTGACCGACCCATCCGCTCCGGTACGAACCTTGGTACCGTCGAAGATGATCTTGTTGGAGGTGACTTTCTTCCAATCCTTGTCCTTGGAAACTTCCACCGTCCCCTTGACCTGGGTCAGCATCGCCACCGGCGGGGCAAGCGCCAGGGCTTGGCTGGCCAATCCGAATACAAAAACGGCCATCAGCAGGAAACTGTACTTGAACAGATGCGATTTCATGACCCTTCTCCAATGATGATGGTAATTGTTCATAAATGCGAGTGACGACCCCGGATCGTTCCTTGGGTCGCAAACGCGATTGAATCTCCGCCGCTATTTCCCGATCAACATGAACGCCGACCAGATGTAGGGATTGCTCCATTCGGAACTGCGTAACAGTTCCAGTTGCGATTCCCTCATGGCCGTCGCCACCGATTGACCGGTCATCAGTTTTCCATAGAACCGGGTCATCAGATTCTGGGTACCGGCATCACTCACCTCCCACAGCGAAGCGACAATCGATTGCACCCCAGCCTCGACAAATGCCCGCCGCAAGCCGTAAACCCCCTCCCCCTCGTGAATCTCACCCAACCCCGTCTCGCAGGCGCTCAGGACCGCAAGCTGTGTCCCTTCCAGATTGAGACCCAACACTTCAAGGGCCGTCAACACCCCATCGTTGACCGTATCCAGTTCGCCCAGAAAAGGGGCGTTGGAATTGATTCCGGCAAACGCCAGTCCCGCCCGCAGCAAGGGGTTGTCCCCGGGAGGAGGCAGGTGAAGATCGGCACCCCGTTGCAGTTTCAACAATCGTTTTTTCAGACTATCGTCGGGTTTGAGAAAGAACCCATGCGTGGCGACATGAATCATCCGCGGTGGCGTCTTGAGACTCTGCACCATCTTTTCCTGGGCATCGTTCTGGGTGAAGATCTGGTTGTTCTGCCCCTTCTCCCTGGCCTGGTCGATGATCAGCTTGCCCTCTTTTTCGGCGCCGGGAAGGGGATCGAAGTGCAGTCCGCGCATGCCGCCGCCCGCGCCACGCACCCCTTGAAGAACCGCTCCCGCCCGCTTTTTGCTGACTTCCGCCAATTGTACCGCATCCGCCACCTTTTTGGAATCATAATCGGGTCCGGCGATGACCATCATCTCCCCCTTGGCGGCGGGAATGTTGGACGGCAGAAGATCACGACTCGAAGAAAGAATCCGCAATTTGATCTTTTCGATCAGATAACGGTTGTCCGCATCGACCAGGGCATTGAAGGGAAGAATGTTGAGCATCCCGTCGGGAACCAGATAGATCTCTTCACGCGGCCCCAGGGCTTCCGCGATGGGTTTCCAGACAAGATCATACATCCTCTGCCCCACCTCCCGAACCTCCTCCTCCTCCATGTCCTCGCTCTGGATACTCGTCCGATATTCCACCACCCCTTTCTGAATTTCCTCCAGGTCCGGATAGACCACCAAATGAAATTGCGGCTTTCCCTCCTTGTGAACCAGAACACTCGCCATGAGCCGGCTCTTCCCCTCCTGGCCGAATACCAGAAAATCGACCAATGCCGCGTCGGCAGGAAGATTGGCGACGACCTGATCGACCGAATATTCAAGGATCGTATGCCGATAACGCTGGCTCGACTGTCCCAGGCGCCGTTCGATCTCCTCGACGGTGCTTTCGAGACGGTTGACCTTCTCCAGATGGTTGTCGTTGGGATCCGAGGTCGGTCCGGAAAGCGTCAGGGCAGCCAGTTCCTTGCGCGCCTGGATCAACCGCCCCGTCAATTCGTTCAGCGCCGGATCATTGGCAATCTGACTCACCTGCTGAATCTCGGAGGTGATCTTGAGGAGCAAACCCTTCCGTTGCAGGCTTGCGTTCAACACATCCCGCGCCGCCCGTTCCGCGGGCAGGCGGGTCAGGAGCGACAGATAGGCATTCAACTCGGGGGCATGCAACCGGACATAGCCTTCACGCGCATTCTCGTCCGCCACCCACAACATCCGGTTCAGAAAATCGGAACGCCGGTCGAACCCCTCGCGACGCAACGTCACCGCTTCCTCGATGTTTCCAGCGTCTTCCAGGACCCCCGCCAGGGTATTGCGGGTCTCGAAAGTGTAAGGATGTTCCTTGCCCAGGACCTCCTCATCCAGCTTGAGGGTCGCCTTGAGCACTTCGACCGCCTCCCGGGTCCGCTTCTGGGTCCGATACAACGCCCCCAGATCGTGCATCGTGCGCAACACATCGGGATGTTTTTCCCCCAGGGCCTCCTTGCGCAACGACAGCGCCCGGAGAAACAAGGTTTCGGCCTGCTTGAGATTCCCCCCCTTGTGCTCCACCCGCGCCAGGTTGTTCATCGCCTTGAGGGTTTTCTGATGTTTCTCCCCCAGATCCCCCTGCCAGACCGACAACACCCTTTGAAATTTCAGCCCCGCTTCCTTGTATTCGTCCTTCATCATGTGAAGGTAGGCCAGATTGTTGACAAAGGCGATGGTGTCGGGATGATTCGGCCCCAGTTTCGCCTCCGAAAGGGCAATAGCGCTGGTGTACAAGGCTTCCGCCTTCTCGAACACCCCCTGGCTCTCATGCAACAGGGCCAGGTTGTTCATGTTGGCCATCGTCGTCGGGTGATCTTTTCCCAAGATTTTCCGCGATACCTCCAGGGCCTGACGGAACAAAGGTTCCGCCTGATCGTACATTCCCGAATTTTCCAGCGTCATCGCCAGATTGTTCATCAGGGTGATCGTCGCCGGATGTTCGGAGCCAAGCATCCGGGTAAACCCGGTCAACGCCTCGCGATAGTTCTTCTCCGCCTCCAGATATTGCCCCATCCGCCGCCCGAGACCCGCCAGATTGTTCAACGTGGTCAGACGATTGGGATGCTCGGCCCCCAGGGTCGTGGTCTCGTGGTCGAGGATCTCCCGCGTCAGCGCGACCGCGTTTGCGAATTCACCCTGTTCCTCGAACACCTTGGCCAGATTGCCCTTGGCCATCATCCGCACCTCGGCCAGGGCGCCATCGGTCGTCTTGGCGATCACCCCCTCCAACTGGGCGCGGGCCTCCTTGAACCGCCCCCTCATGCGCAAGAGTTCCGCCTGGTCGGTCAGGGTCGTCAGAAGATCGGGATGGTTCTCCGGCAAGGCGGCGCGCTGCATCGCCAACGCCCGCTTGAAGGATGCCTCGGCATCGTCCAGCCGTCCCATCACCCCTTCCAGGACCGCCAGACGGTTGAAACACCATCCCGTCTCGGGATGTTTCTCCCCGGCACTCTTGAGAAATTCACCACAAATATTGCTCAGTGCGGGATGGGCCTGGTCGTAGAGCCCCTGATTCTGAAGGTCGAGCGTCTGGTTGAGTCTCAGGGAAAGATTGGCCAGAGGGTCGGCGGGCGCCGCTTCGGTCCCCTGTTTGAGCCGGGCCAACTGCTCCTGGAGTTCGGCAATCTGTTTGCCGTCGGGATTTTTGGCCTTTGTCGCCAGTTCCATCGCCCGTTCCAGCAGACGCACCCCGTCGGGGTGCCCACCCGCCGCCGCCAATCCATACCATTTGGCCGCTTCCGTCGGATCCTGGGCAACCCCCTGCCCGGTATCGTAGAGAATTCCCAAATGCTTGCACGCCCCGGGATGCCCGTGCCCCGCCGCCTTGCGAAACCACGCGACCGCCTGGACGATGTCCTGTTCCTTCCGCGCCCCCATGTACAGCAATATCCCAAGGCTCGCCTGCGCCTCCACATGATCCTGCGCGGCAGCCTTCTCGAACCAATGCCGCGCCTGCGCCGCATCCCCCTTGTCACCCGTCCCCAGATAATACATGTTGCCCAGCCGGAACTGCGCCTCGGCATCGCCCCCTTCCGCCTTTTTCTTCAATTCCTCGATCTGACCGGGACCCATCGCCTCCCTGGAGGCCTCCGGTTTGGACACACCCTCCCTGGCCCCCTCGGGCACTGCCACGGAAGTTCCCTCCCCCGAAAGGGCATGGCCAGGACCCATGACGATTCCCACCAGCAGAATCGCTCCGAGAAACCCGACAAACAAAAGATGCGTAGCGTGTCTGTTTTTCATCATGATGACCGGATCGTGGCTGGTGAACGATTTCGATTGGCCCGGAAGCGGATCCATGCGGCCAAGGGGCGCAAACCAAGGTTCCAAAAATCATTGCAACAGGGCAATTTCAACGAACCACGACCGAAAAGTCAATAAAAAATGATCCATTTTTCCAACTGTTTCAAAGAAACCGGTTTCCATGATCCTTTGTCATCATCATTCGTCACATCCGTCACATAGCGTCACATAGTACATCAGGTACAACCTGGTTTGCCAGCGTCGGCTCATGCGCAACAAGAATCTCAAATATTGCCGCGGATAATACTCGAAATGCGCGGGAACACAAAATACATGAATATCGGATCACCTCCTGAAACAACGTCCATCGGCAATAATCGCACACCAAAAAAAAGGTACCGATATTTTCAAACCGTGGTCGGCATGCTATAGTGAACGGGTGTCAATATCCGTGCCGACATCGGGATCGTTTTTTCGGACCGATTCGGGGAGGCCTCGGCCAGGGAACAACCTTTACGATCGATCGCAAAGAAAGTCAAAACAATGGGCGTGGAAACGATCAAGAAAATACCCGTCAGCGAGCTCAGGCCAGGGATGCACGTCACCGATTTCAACCATGACTGGCATGACCCGTGCTGCGCAGACCGTGATCCCAACGCCTTTCGTGGCCCCAGGCTTCTGCGCTCCGAGGCCGAGGTCCAGGCGGTCATCAATCATGGCATCCGCGAGGTCTACATCGACATCGCCAAAGGCGCCGATGCCGAGGGAACCCGGATCGACTCGGTCGAAAAAGCCTTGTCGGAACAACTCATGGCCCTCGACGACGACGAGGAATTGAAATTCAAGGGCAGCATACCCAAACCCTTCGAGGAAGAACTGTCCGGGGCCGCCGAGGTCAAGACCCAGGCCCGCCGCATCGTCGGCGATGTCCTCGCCGACGCCCGCCTCGGAAAACAGGTCACCCTGGGGCCGGTCCAGGACGCGGTCCGGGGAATGGCCGAATCGATGTTCCGCAACCCCGACGCCATCCTGAGTCTGAGCCTGATCAAAAAACGTGATGAATATACATTCATGCATTCGGTCAACGTCGGTGTTTTTCTCATGTCGTTCTGCCGCGCCCTGGAAATGGAAGAGGAAACCATCATCAAGGTCGGAGTCGGCGGCATGTTGCACGACATCGGCAAAATGCGCACTCCCGAACGGGTCCTCAACAAGGCGGGAAAACTCACCGACGAGGAATTCCTCGTCATGAAGCAGCATGTCACCTTCAGCCGGCAGATCCTGGAACACACCCCCGGCATCGCCGAAATCAGCATCTATGTCGCGGCCCAACATCATGAACGGTTCGACGGAACCGGATATCCCAAGGGGCTCAAAGGAGACGGAATCAACGAATTCGGACAGATGGCCGCCATCGTCGATGTCTACGACGCCATCACCTCCGACCGCGTCTACCACAAGGGCAACCCGCCGCACGTCGCCCTGAAACGAATGCTCGACTGGTCGAAAAACCATTTCAATCCGCAACTCTATCAAAAATTCGTCCAGTGCGTCGGCATCTACCCGATCGGTACCCTGGTCCGGCTGGAAAACCATCTGATCGGAGTGGTCATCCGTTCCAACATGGAAAGCCTGTTGCACCCGTTCATCAAGATCATCATCGACGGTCGGGCCGGGAAAAAAATAAAACCATTCGATCTCGACCTGATGGATCACATCAAGGACACCACAAAGGGCTATCGGATCATCCGCTCCGAACCGATGGAAAAGTGGAATGTCGATCCCAGGCAATTCATGCCCAAACCGGAACTGTTCCAATGACCACCACCTTCGATTTCAGTCTGAAAACAAGCAACCCGATCCGGTCGGCATTTTTTTCTCAAGCCCAGGACCGGACAGACCGATGAATACCCCAAGAGACGTTTTCTCAAGGTTCATCGAGGGAAGTGTCATGGAAACGAACACAATCAACATGTCAGTCGGTAACGCGCTTCATTTGGTTCAACCTGCCGTCGAAAATCCAAAATCGAACCAGGGAGTGGTTCGGACGGCGAATGTAAATGTACAGGAGACAAAAAACACCCGCATGCCCGCGGACGATGTCGATCTGGTCGGACTCGAATCCATTTCCCAGGCCTTCAAGCTGTTGGGAAAAACCGAGCCGCTTCCGGTACCCGAGCCGGTGTACCGGGCCATCCGGCAACTGGCGCGCGATGTCCTGGAGGGATTGCCGGACGGCAGCGTCAGCGTCCATTGAGCGCCCCTCCGGGATGGGGCGGACAACCTTGCAACCATGCGGCCCGAGTGCCGGCACAAAATGATTCGCAACGCCCCTTCGGAAACCCGGTCTCTTCGCCGGGGGCCTGGAAGGTGGACCGGATGCGACAAATGAGGCCAGGACGGTGCAGTTCCTCTTGAGGCAACTTGAGGGTTGAGGCATCGTGGGCCTTGAAAACGCTGGAATCAGACCAGGCGGGACGATGTTTGGAATCGTCCCGCTTTTTCTTTTTGGGATGGACATGGCATAAAATCGCTGCCAAATTGACGAGGACGGTTTTCCGGATCGGCCGGGACCGGTAATCGGTCAAGGGTGGCACATGGACCAGGACAGTCGCATCTTTGTGGCGGGACATCGTGGCTTGGTGGGCGGGGCCATTGTCAGGAGACTGGTCGCGGCGGGGTACGAGCGTCTCCTGCTTCGTTCCCGCAGTGAATTGGATCTGACGTGTCAGGAGGCGGTCCACCGTTTTTTCGCCGAGACTCGTCCCGACTTCGTGTTTCTGGCCGCCGCCAAGGTTGGTGGCATTCATGCCAATTCCACCTATCCGGTCCAGTTTATTCAGGACAATCTGCAGATTCAAAGCAACTGCATGGAGGCGGCGCATCGTTATGGGGTGAAGAAATTTCTTTTCCTGGGTTCTTCCTGCATCTATCCTCGCGATGCGCCGCAACCCTTGCGTGAAGAGGCCCTTCTTGCCGGTCCCCTGGAGCCGACCAATCAGTGGTATGCCATCGCCAAGATCGCCGGCATTCGCCTGGCCCAAAGTTATCGCCGTCAGTATGGATTCAATGCCATCAGTCTCATGCCGACCAATGTGTATGGTCCGGGAGACAATTTCCACCTTGAAAACGCCCATGTGTTGCCGGCATTGCTGCGCCGGATGCATGAAGCCCGGTGCGCGGGAGCGGCAAAGGTGGTGATCTGGGGAACGGGACGGGCGCGGCGCGAATTTCTCCATGTCGATGATCTTGCCGATGCCGTTTTGTTCCTGATGCGCCACTATGATTCGGAGGAGATCATCAACGTTGGTGTGGGCGAAGACTTGACGATTTCGGAATTGGCCCATCTGATCCGGGACATCGTCGGCTTCGATGGGGCGCTCGAATTCGACACGTCGAAACCCGATGGCATGCCGGTCAAACGTTTGGAGGTCGCACGGGTACAGGGGTTGGGATGGCGGGCGAAAACTCCCTTGCGGGAGGGCATCGCCGCGACCTATCGATGGTTTCTGGATCATCAGGATTCTTTTCGAAACTGAAAAGAAAAAGTAACTTTATCTATCAGGAGATGGATTCCTCCCTTGACGATCTTCGCCCTGTTCGCCACCACCCCCCAGGGAACCGAAGCCCTCCTGGGACGGGAACTCAAAACCCTCGGCGCCCGCAACATACGCCCCGCCCAGGGAGGCGTCGCGTTCGAGGGAACCCTGGAAACCATCTGCCACGTCGTTTTATGGTCCCGTGTCGCCTCGCGATTGTTGCTGCCCCTGGCCCGTTTTCGCATCACCTCGGCGGATGATCTGCACGCCGAGGTCATCCAACTGCCCTGGGAAGACCATCTGCGCCTCGGCGACACCTTCGCGGTCGATTTTTTCGGGACCGGCCAGGGAATTCGTCACACCCACTTCGGCGGCCTGAAGGTCAAGGATGCCATCGTCGATCGCTTCCGCGACAGAAGCGGCCAACGCCCTTCGGTCCGTCCCGAACGGCCCGAGGTACGCATCCACTGCCGACTGCGCGAAGGCAAGGTCATGATCGCCATCGACCTGTCGGGAGAAAGTTTGCACCGCCGCGGCTACCGCCACCAACCCGGAGAAGCCCCCCTCAAGGAAAACCTGGCCGCGGCGATTCTTCTCCTGTCAGGCTGGCCCGAACGGGCCCGTGAAGGAGAACCCTTTCTCGATCCCATGTGCGGCGCCGGCACCCTGGCCATCGAAGCGGCGCTGATGGCGGGAGACGGTCCGCCGGGATTGTTTCGCGACTACCATGGATTCACCGGATGGATCCCCATGGACCCGGCCATCTGGCGGCGCGCCCACGAAGAAGGACGGGAACGGTTTCGCGCGGGACGGGAACATCTGCCCGCCATCGTCGGCCTGGACAGCCACCCCGGGGCGATCCATGCCGCCAACGCCAACGCCGCCCGGGCCGGACTCGAAGGACGAATCCGCTTTGCCTGCCAACCACTGGAACACCTGGCGCGGGAATCGGCGCCCGCCAGACCCGGCCTGCTGGCGACCAATCCGCCCTACGGCGTCCGCATGGGGGTGACCGACGCGGTCCAGACACTGCATCAACGACTGGGAGCGCTGATCCAGCGCCATTTTTTCGATTGGCACCGAGCCATCTTCACCGGACTGGAAACCGCCGACCAGGCCCTCGGACTGACCGCCCGGCACAAGGACCCCCTGTTCAACGGGGCCATTGCCTGCCACCTGTTACATTTTCCCCCCGAGGTCGCCCTCCCGGACGCCGGCACGGTACCGAATCAGCCGGTGGACCCGACCGTCGAGCAACAGCGCTGGCCATCAAGCACGGCAAACCCGGGCAAACGACACGAGGAAGATGTATCCGCCCTGGTCAACCGCCTCCGAAAAAACAAGAAGAAACTGGAAGGGTGGCTCCGAAAAGAGGACATTTCCTGTTACCGCCTCTATGACGCCGATATTCCCGAATTCGCCCTGGCCATCGACATCTATGGCCCGGCGGTCCACCTTCAGGAATACCTCCCCCCCCGTTCGGTCGATCCGGAGCGGGCACGGGAACGTCTGCGGCTGGCATTCTCGGCCATCCCCGAGGTCCTGGGATGCCGACCCGACATGGTTTTTCTCAAGACCCGACAACGGGGACAAGGGGGGGCGCGGTATGGAGTCCTGCAACGCAAGGAACAGTATCTGGAAGTGACGGAGGGCAACCTTCATTTTCTGGTCAATCTTGAAGACCGACTGGATACCGGTCTGTTCCTCGATTTTCGCCGGGTCCGCGGCCTGATTCGCAAACATGCGCACGGTGTCCGGTTTCTCAACCTGTTCGGCTACACCGGCACGGCGACCGTCTACGCTGCCGCCGGCGGGGCGATCACGACCCTGACGGTAGACCTGTCGAATCGTTATCTCGAATGGGCGAAAAGGAACATGGAACGCAACGGATTCACCGGTCCCGGTCACCGATTCATACGCGCCGACTGCCTCGAATGGCTGGCCCGGACCCACGACCGCTTCGACCTGATCCTCCTGGATCCCCCCAGTTTTTCCAACTCCAAAGGGATGGCCCGCCCCTTGAATCTACAGACCGAACACGTTGCCCTGATCCTGCAAACCGCCGCCCGTCTGAACCCCGGAGGCACACTGTTGTTCGCCACCAATTTTCAAAGGTTCAAGCTGGACGAGGCCGCCTTGAGTCCCACCCTGGAGATCCATAATCTCGGCCACGAAACCCTTTCCCCCGACTTTTCCCGACATCCCGGCATCCACCGCGTGTGGAAGTTGATCCGGAGGAGAAAAAAATAGGGTTTGAATCCTTTTTTTTTTTCGGTATGGTGTGCTGCACGATGTCATCGCAGGCCGATGGAACATGGAATGAACAACCCAACTTCGATGTCGAAGGAGTCCCCATGAATTCGAAGAACAAGTTTCGACTGGTCACCCGGAGCGATTTCGACGGTCTGGTCTGCGCCGTCATCCTCAAGGAACTGGACATGATCGACGAGATCAAGTTCGTCCACCCCAAGGACATGCAGGATGGCAAGATCGACATCAACAACCGCGACATTTCCACCAATCTGCCTTACGTTGATGGCGTCTACCTTGCCTTCGACCATCACCTGAGCGAAACCATCCGCCGCGGCGGCAGAAAACCCGACAACCATGTCATCGACCCCAAAGCCCCATCCGCCGCCCGGGTCGTCTACGATTATTATGGCGGCGCGACCGCGCTTCCCCGGATCAGCCACGACATGATGGAAGCCGTGGACAAGGGCGACGCCGCCCAGTTTTCCCGCGAGGAAATCCTCAATCCCACCGGCTGGGTGTTGATGAACTTTTTGATGGATGCCCGAACCGGACTGGGACGGTTTCGCAATTTTACCGTATCCAACTACCAGTTGATGATGCAGTTGATCGACTATTGCCGCGACAAATCGATCGATGACATCCTCCAACTTCCCGATGTCAAGGAGCGTGTCGAGATTTATTTCGAACACGAAAAAAAATTCAGGCAACAGGTTCAGGATTGCGCCCAGGTTCATGAAAACCTGGTGGTCCTCGATTTGCGTCAGGAGGAGACAATCTGGGCAGGCAATCGTTTCATGATCTATGCCCTGTATCCCCAATGCAACATATCGATTCACGTCCTTTGGGGCTTTCAGAAACAAAATACCGTCTTTGCCATCGGCAAATCGATTCTCAAACGTGATTCCAACACCAATGTCGGCGAATTGGCCCTGGCCTACGGCGGTGGCGGTCATCGCAACGCCGGCACCTGCCAGATCGACAACGACAAGGCGGATGATGTGCTCAAGGACCTGATCGCCCGCATCAACGCCGACGGTTGAAAAGATAGAAACGATCATCATCCTTGGGACTCTTGTACGTAAACTTCTTCTACAAGGTCCCGCCAACAGGCATGGACGCCTTATTTTTTCATGCACAACACTTTTCTTTTCGAGCTTCTGGTCATTTTTTCGCTTTCGGTCGCGGTGGTCTATCTGTGCCACCGCTTTCGCATCGCCCCCATCCTGGGCTTTCTGATCACCGGAGTGGTTGCGGGTCCCCATGGGTTGACCCTGGTCTCCTCGGTGCGGCAGGTCGAGGAACTGGCGGAAATCGGGGTGATGCTGCTCTTGTTCACCATCGGGCTGGAACTGTCGCTTTCGAAAATTCTGGAAATGAGACGCTCCGTGTTTCTGGGTGGCGGGCTCCAGGTGCTTTTGACGACCCTGTGCGCCGGGGCCATCGCCTGGCACTTGGCCATTCCCCTCAACCATGCCCTCTTCATCGGCTTTCTGGTCACCCTGAGCAGCACCGCCATCGTGCTCAAGATTCTGCAACAGCGGGGCGAAACGGGTTCGACGTTTGGCGGCATCGCCGTGGGCATCCTGATCTTTCAGGATCTTGTCGTCGTCCCCATGCTCCTGTCCATCCCCCTTCTGGCGGGAACCTCTGCCCATCCCTTTCAGGAAATCGCCCTTTTTCTCGTCAAATCCGCCCTGATCGGCCTGCTTCTCTGGTTTGGCGTCCGACGCCTGATCGGCACCCTGCTCTTTCGCGTCGTCCGGCAACGGGATCCGGAACTGTTCATCCTCACCGTCATCGTCATCGGCCTCGGAGTTGCCTGGCTGACCTCCGTGGCGCAACTGTCGCTCGCCCTCGGGGCGTTTCTGGCAGGGTTGATCATCTCTGAATCTGAATTCGGCCATCAGGCCTTCGCCTCCATTCTTCCGTTCCGCGACATCTTCACGAGTCTTTTCTTCGTCTCGGTAGGCATGTTGCTGGATTTTCAATTTCTCCTGAACCACCTCGGCGAAATCACCATCGTCGCCGCCGTGGTCATCGGCATGAAAATGCTCCTCGCCTTCGGTTCGACACTGATCGCGGGGGCCGGATTTGCCGCTTCGGTCTCGGTGGGCCTGGCCCTGGCCCAGGTCGGCGAGTTTTCCTTCGTTCTCGCCAAGGAAGGAATGTCCCAAGGATTGCTGTCACCGATGAGCCATCAGTTTTTCCTCGCCGTATCGATTCTCACGATGGCACTCGCGCCCAACCTGGTGCAACGCTCGGGAGGGCTCGGTCGAAAACTGGCGCAATGGCCCGTGTTTCGCCGCATTGCCGTGGGCAGGCCCGGCCCGGTGACAACCGGCAATCCTCTGTGCAACCACCTTCTCATCATCGGCTACGGGGAAAACGGTCAGGCCGCCACCCTTCTGTCGCGCCGCCATGGCATTCCCCACCTGATCCTCGAAACCAACCCCGAAACCGTGCGTCGCGAAGCGGCCAACGGCACCCCCATTCATTTCGGCGACGCCACCCAGGCCACCGTCCTGCAACACGCAGGCATTCTCGATGCCAAAGCCATCCTGATCACCATCCCCGATGCCACCGCCACCCGCAACATCGTCGCCACCGCACGCCATCTGCGCTCCGATCTCAACATTGTCGCCCGCTCCAACTTCGTCACCGAGGTCGCCGAACTCGAAACCCTCGGGGCCGACCATGTCATCTCCCTGCAACTGGAAGCCTCCGTCGCCCTGTGCCACAAGGTGTTCACCAATTTCAACATCGCCCCCACCGCCCTGGCCCGCGACCTCGAAGACGTTCGCGCCAACCGTATCCTTCACCCGGACATCCCGCCTCTCGTCCATTGATTCCTTCAGGCGGCAAGGGCATCATTATGGTGGACCCCAGAAATGCGACAGTTGGTTAAGCTACAATTCCTCTCAAAGTTGAAGGTTGATCGGATTTCAAGGAAGACCAACAAAAGTGAAACAACGGCGGTTGATCAGTTTCGACTGGGCCTTGAAACGCCTGCTGCGCAGCAAGGCCAATTTCGAGATCCTGGAAGGGTTCCTGAGCGAACTTCTCCGGGACGATGTGCGTATCATGGAGGTTCTGGAAAGTGAAGGCAACCAAGAGTCCCGCAACGATAAATTCAACCGGGTGGATCTCAAGGTCAAGAATGGCCGAAACGAGGTCATCATCATTGAGTTGCAGTACGAACGGGAATGGGACTACCTGCAACGCCTGTTGTACGGCACTGCCAAGGCCATTACCGAACACATGACAGAAGGCAAGCCTTACGCCAGTGTCATCAAGGTCATCACCATCAGCATTCTCTACTTCGATCTGGGGCG
>JADGCV010000060.1 GCA_015228815.1 Magnetococcales bacterium
GGCCCGGGCCCGGCGGTTTCCCGGGCCCGGCCCCGCCCCCTTCCCCCCGCCCCCCTTCCCACCCCTGGGGGGAACCCGCCCGGGGGGCCGCCCGGGTTTTGTCGGGCGGGCCAGGGGGGGGGGGGGGGGGCCTCGGGGGGGCTGTCGGGATGGGTGGCGTTCCAGGCGAAGGGCAGCGCCACCAGTCCAAGAGGGTACGCGCCGTTTGGACGACCGGTCGTGGTGAAGTGTTCGTGCCACCATGGATCGGATTCTCCTCCCGGTTGGGCGGGCAGAAGGGTCAGCTCGACCAGGGCATGGCTTTTGACCGCCGCCGGAAGGGCCGGCGTCGCGAGAATGGCCCGTTCCTGGCGGAAACAGGTGTGCAGCCGTTCGTGCGCCGTCAAGGCATCGGTGTCCGGTGTCAGGGAAATAATGGGTATGTCGCCTGTCTCAGGGAGTGTCACCCGGTCGCCGAGGTCTCCTTCCTGGGTGGTCCGTGCATACTTCAAACCAGGGTATTCCCGCAGGCAGACGGACAGGACATGGGACAGGAGGGCCTGGGGTCGTTCGAGAAGGGATGGGGGGACGGCGACCAGAAGCAGTTTCCTTTCCCGGACAAAAAGACGTTCACGGGATGGAATGAGGGTGGCAAGGTGGAGGGGCGGTGTGTGACTGGGGGTGTCAACAAGCGAAAAAACAAGTTCCGGTTGGTCCTGGCGGTCTTTTTTCGTCGGGTGGGTCCGGCGGGGAATATCGGTAAAACAAAGTTGGTGGCGGGCCATGGGGAGGGGATCGGGTCCTTGTGATTTCGGCAGGAGGTGGGTGTCGGGGATGAGGAGTGATTCAAGGGGGCCGAGTCCCCATTGGGCCTGTCGAATCAGGGGAATCGCCGCAAAGGTGGCAAACAGGACCCGGGGGTGGCCATCGCGTTGGCCGAGAAAATGACGGATGACCGGGATGTCGCTGGTGCGGATAAACGCCATCTCCGCCGGACGTTTGTATTCGAGTCGCTCGCGTTCCCTGCCCGTGACGACCCAGAGGCAGGAGAGTCCTGTCGGGCAATACCGTTGGCGCCAATGGTGCGTCCAATCGATGATCCGCCCCGATTCCGCGGCAAGAATCAGGGTCAGGCGCCGTTGACCGGGGAGGGTGGCCAGATGAAACATCAATTCCGCCCGTTCGGCTCCGTCGGCGGCGATGAGGGTTGTCGTCCCTGGAGGCAGGGTGCGCAACCGGTGGATGAGGTTGCTCATGGAGGGGGATGGGATCGAGGGGCGTCGTTGCGACGTCATGCCCGACAGCCATTGGTGAAAGTGGACGAACCAGGTGGGGGACAGTTCATCGAGCTCCCCGCCGGTGACGTGCTGATAGCCATCCTTTCCCAGCCATTCCCCGGGAAGATGGCGCAGATTGGTGAACAGGAGGGGCCAGGGGCTTTGCCGGATCAGGGGTTCGAAGTCGGCCCATTCCTTGTCCCCAGGGGGGGGGGGGGGGGGGGGGGATGAAAGAGAAGGTGGTAGGGATGGCAACCGTGGTCCGCCAGAAAGAGAAATCCATCCGCTCCGGGCAGGGGATGGGGGAGGGCGCGGCGGTGATAGTGCAGGTCGTTCAGGTGTGCGATCGGAAGGACCTCCTGGGCCCTGGGGAGGGGACGGAGGGTCAGGAATCCTTCGGCAAACAGGGCGAAGGCTTTTTTTTGTCGTTCGGGTTCGTCGAGCGCGAGGAGGCGTTTTTCGAGTTCGCCAAAGGAGGTCAGGTTCTGGAACAGGAATTCATCCGGAATCCGTTTCTTGTCGCGGAGTGGTGCATGCATGGCAGTCCGACATCTTTTTAATTATTGAAAGAAAAAAGGGGGCTGGGGGATTGCCCCCAGGATTTTGATATTGATTTTGTTTTTCCACGAGTCCCTTCACCTTGGGGTCGCATCGGGAAGTCCACCATCGACAGGGATTGTCGCCCCGGTCGTCGGTGTTTGCCGTGTCGCGAAAAACAGGACCGCATTGGCGACATGATCCGCCGTGACCGCCACCTTGAGCAGATTGCGGTTGCGATAATAAAGCTCCAACCCTTGTTCGTCCAACCCCCGCGCGCGCATCCGGTCGGGACCGACCTCGGCCCAAAGACCCGACTTGCGCCCTCCATCGGAAAAGACCGCGTCGGGAGCGACCATGTTGACCCGGACATCCATCGATGCCAACTCCAGGCTGGCGATGCGCGCCAACTGATGGGAGGCGGCCTTGGTGGCACTGTAGGCGCCAAAACTGGCGCCGGGGGCGAACACGTTCTTGGTCGAAATCACCACGATGTCTCCCCCTGTCCCCTGACGCGCGAACAACCTGGCCGCGTGGGACAGAAGATGCAGCGTCCCTTCGACATTGACCTGGTTGAGTTTACGGAATTTTTCAAGTTCCATCGTGGCAAGGGGGGAAACGTGGGCCAGTCCCGCGTTCACGATCACCAGATCGATGCCGCCCCAGGTGGCGATGACCTGACGCAAACCCATGGCAACCGAATTTTCGTCGGTGACATCCATGGCAACTCCAATGATGCGATTCCTGTCGATGGTTTCAAGTTCCGCGACCAACCCGTCCAGTGGCGTTCCGGCAAGATCGGTGGCGGCGACGTGGGCCCCCTCCCGGATCAGACGGCGACAGATCCCGGAACCGATCGCCCCTGCCGCCCCCGTGATCAGAGCCACCGAACCTTCGAGCGGTGGCACGGAATGGCGGGTGAGCTTGGCCTGTTGCAGTGGAAAATATTCCATCGCGAACAGATGCCGTTCCGGAAGTCCCTGAAAATGCCCCATGTCGGCGATGTCGGCCTTGACGCGAAGGGTTTGCCGCGTGATGTCACGGGCGATCCCGGCCAGTCGGGCATTTTCTCCGGCGATGAATCCACCCGCGCCGGGGATCAGGACGACACGCGGCGACCCGTCGAGGGGTTGAATGTTCTCATCAAACAGTGCCGCATGGCGGTCAAGGTATCCTTGATAATCCTCCCGGTACCGTTGCACCGCTTCCCGAATGCGTGCCGGATCGTCGATCCACAGGGGCCAGGGCTTGCAGCGGATGATGTGGTCGGAGGTCAGAGGGGCATTGACGAACTGGCGGGCGGCATCGGGGCGCTGCAACAGGGCCAGGGTTTCGTCATCGTTCAGGGGGGACAGGATGAAGCGCCTGTACGGATGATCCGGATCCCCGGTCGGCACCGCCAGGGCGCCACGGACTTCCGGGGCCAGGGCGGACCAGGAGGCGATGGCATGGGCGCTTGCGGAAACGTGAGAAAAATTCCCAGGTGTCCGTGGATTGTTGACCGCCTTGCCGAGGGCCAGGTCGGCGCGATGCACCAGTTCCACGGTGGCCTCCAACGATTGACGCGCCGAATCGCCCCAGGTGATCAGGCCATGACGCCCGAGGACCATCCCGAGGGCCTCGGGCCGACGTTCCCAGGCCTGGACGACGGCCTGGGCCAGTTCAAATCCGGGGTGGATGTATTCCAGGAAAATGACCTCGTCTCCAAGGGCCGCGCGCAACCGTTCCTCTCCGTCGGGTTGATTGCCGAGGGCGAGAATGACATCGGGATGGGTATGATCGATGAAGGCATGCGGCAGGAAGGCGTGCATCAACGCCTCGATCGACGGAGTCGGGGCGGTGACATCGAACAGGGCCCGTCGCAGTTGATTGACCATGGCGCTTGCGGAAAGGGATGGAACGTGGCGCAGGGGCAAAAGAAAATTTAAATCGAGGCCGACGTGCTGTTCCGGCGTGATGGTGGCCAGATCGATTCCCGATCCCTTGACGAATACCGCCGCAACCGGTCTTCCCGAAAGGTCGGTCACCTGATCCTTGACCGAGGTGTTGCCTCCGCCATGCACTACCAGCCGGGGATTTTGTCCCAGGAGTCGGCTGGTATACGTGCGCAATGCCCGTTTTTCTCCAAAACTCGGACCATGACGCCGCAAAACTTCCCGGGCGTCTTCTTCTGACCAGTGGGTGTTCATGGGGGGCCGTTCCATTTTTTCCGGATTTGCCGGTGTTGAATCTGTTAATGAATTTCAGATCCAAACATGATAGCACAAACAGTTGTGGTTCGTGGAAGGGGGTGAATTTTTCCAGCGCATGGTTTTCCGACAGGCTTTTCCGGTCCAGGCGAGAATCATTCCACCAGATCCCGGTGACTCGTTTTCCCAGCCCGATATTCGCGAATGGACCGGTCCAGGTGCTCCCGGTTGGACCAGGAACCCAGCAGATGGAGCGTTTCCATCATGCCGTCATCGTCGGTCTTGGACATCACGACCACATCCTCGCCGTTGCGGCGGGTGATCACGGCAGTGTCGGCGTCATTCACCACACGGTCCAAGACCGATTTCAGATTTTTTCGTGCTACAGTGTAAGAAATGACCTGCATGGCACACCTCCTGTACAAGGACTACAGTACGGGTCAAGTGGTGCGCGGGTCAACGGTATGCGACATCCCACGGTACCGACGACCCGGATGCCGGTACCGTGGAATACAGGATCGGGTCATCCTCCTGTTTGCCAGAGGAGGCGACCCAACTCCGAAAGAAATGATCAGAACGCGCCGGCGGTTTTCAGAGCCGTGGTGGTGACGGCAAGATTGTAGAAAATCTGGGTGATGTCCTTCCACAAAACCATGGGAGCGACTTTTTCCACATCCATGGGAACGACGACGGTATCGCCGGGTCCGATGGTGATGGCGTTGCGGCTGGTGAACCATCCCGTTCCCGGAAATCCGGTCGCTTGTTTCTTGGAGGTGACACGCCCGTCGGCACGGACGACATAGACCCGGTCATCGTCGGCATTGCCGGTATAACCGCCGCTCGCCTGGATATAGGATTCAAGATCGTTGCTGGTGATGAACTGGTGCGAGGTCGGAAAATAGACTTCTCCCATGACCGTCACTTCGTCGGAACGCTGCGGTATGACCAGATGATCGCCATCCTGGAGCATAAGATCATAGGGTCCCCCGGGGTTGTCGAGGATTTCCTTGAGATTGATCGCCAGTCGGCCTACCGGTTTGGTGTTTTTCAGTTTGGAAATGAGTTCCTGGACCATGATGCTGTTGGCGGACGGTTTGCCGGCATCCTGGGCACTTTCCGCCTGCTTGTTGTATTGGGTTTGAATCAGGTGGGTTTCCATGCGCGCGACAAGATTTTCGTTCTCCCGCTTTTCCTTTTCCATGAGCTTTTTGCGCGTGAACACCGCCGCTTCGGGATAGGCCAGATCGGTCAATCCGCCCGCCCGTTCAAGAACCTGGGTCAGTTTTTCTCCCGGTTGGATCGGGTAGACCCCGGGAAAACGGACGTTGCCTTCCAGCGCTACCGAACTGATGTCGGCCCATTTCGGGTTTTGTTTGATGATCACGATGTCGTAAGGTTTGAGCAACTGGTCGCTGGAGGGATCTCCCTGGGTGATCTTGAACAGGTCGATGGTGGAATGATGCATCCTTGTGGAATGATGTTCGTCGATTTCAAAATGAGAGATTTCCGCTTCCAGATGATAGGCCGGTTCGGACAGTCCACCTCCGGCCAAAAGAAGATTGCTGATGCGCATCCCCGGCTCCAGGGGATACTTTCCGGCATAACGGATGGCGCCACCGATCTGGATGATCTGGGCCGGGGTGTCCCGGGTCGCCTGTTCCTGAAGTTTTTCCAGAACCGGTTGCAACAGCGACTGACGTCCCAGGACCGGTTGATCCTTGTTCGGCTGGAGTTCTTCCCGGACCAGTTGCCGCAGTTCCCTTTTCTTGCGCAACAGTTGCAACAGACGGGCCTGGTTTTCATGCAGAACCGGATCGACCAGTTGATTCAAATAAGCGTCCCGGGTGCCACCCTCGATCGTTTCGGAGGTGCCGTGTTCGAGAAGAAATCCGACCAGCACATTTTCCATTTCCTCGTTTTCCAGGGCGATGTCTTTTTCGGAAGGCTTGCCATCCCTCTGTCCCTTTTCGCTCCCCGTTTCCCCATCCTGGGGAGGTTGTGCATCGGTTTTGGCGGGGTTGGTGAC
This sequence comes from Magnetococcales bacterium, assembly GCA_015228815.1. Taxonomy (NCBI): domain Bacteria; kingdom Pseudomonadati; phylum Pseudomonadota; class Magnetococcia; order Magnetococcales; species Magnetococcales bacterium. The sequence goes on from JADGCV010000060.1 coordinate 6,009, forward strand.
CGCCTTCAAGGCTTCGAGTGAAAATGGATCGACGGTTCCATCCGCCTTTTTCCCGAGTCCGGCGTTAAGGTTTTCACGGGAAGTACCCGTAAACTGGTTCGCAATTCCCTTGTCCTTGTCATTTTCCGGCGGCTTGTCCGCTGTATTCGCTTTGTCGGTCTTTTTGCCCCGGATTCTTTCATCGAGACTGAAGACAAGGACCTGATCCTTTGGATTCAGAGAAACGCTTCGTTTTTTTCCTTCCAGGCCGAAGACTTCGCTCAAACGTACCGAAAAGGGATGAATGCGCCCGAGTTGGTCGGAACGGATGATAAGACAATAATCCATGTCGGTGTTGGCGCGGATGTCCCCGGCGGCGGCGAGCAATTGTTGCAGGTCCATGTTCCGCACATAGGGATATTCACCGGGATAACGTATGTTCCCGGTGACCGTCACCAGTTTGTCGATATCCTTGTATCGTCCCTGATGGCGCAATTTTTCGACCACCGTCTGGACGTTTTTCGAATGATCTCCTCCGGTGCTGAACAGTTGGATCTCGTCGTTGGGTTGCAGGGTTGGATTGTCGGCGGAGGAACGCTCCGCGAAGGCCCGTTCCAGATTGACCGAAATCGGTTCGATCTTGCGGTTCCTGGCGTTGGTGCGGATGACCAGAAGATGGGACAGATCGGTCTGGGGGAGCAACATTTCGGGACCGGTGATGATGTCGGTCAGTTTCATCCCCTTGCGCCATTGGAATACCCCGCCCCGTTCGACATATCCCGACAGGCGCACGGTCTGCCTTCTGGCGTCGGAGGCGGGAAGGACATGGATGATGTCACCCGATTGGATCGGGGTTTTCAGGCTGGCTTCATGTTGGAGATCAAGATCGATGACGATGCGGTTTTTCCCCTTGTCGATCCGCTCGATTTTGATCAACTGCGCGTTGGGCAACAGCCCTCCCGCCAGTTGCGCGACCCTCTCGATGGTGTTTTCCCGGGCGATTTCATAGACGGCGGGCTTTTTGACGGTACCGGTCAGGGCAATGGTGTCGCCGATGGTCGGGACAAAGATGGTATCTCCGTCCTGAAGACGAAATTCGCCATCGTTGCGTCCTTCCAGCAATACATTGTACAGGTCGATGGTCTTTTCCGCGGCGCCGCTTCTCTTGACCTGCACCGTCCTCAAGGACCCGACCGGGAGAATCCCGCCCGTTTCCAGCAACAGTTGCATCAATGAAGTCAGTGCGGGAATATGATGGGTACCGGGGGTCTTGACGTTGCCCAGCAGGAATACCCGGATGGTGCGCAGGGCGGAGAGGGCCACATGGCTCAATTCGTAGCCGATCATCTTCTGCCGCGTGCGGCTGGCCAGCATGCTCTTGAACTCGTTGAAACGCAATCCCGCCGCGGGCATCGTCCCCATGTCGGGGATGGTGACCATCCCCTCGCCGTCGATGACAAGGCTGACCTCCCTGAACTCCTTGCCTGTGAACAGCACCAGAAATTCATCGCCGGGACCCAGGACATAATCTCCCGGAACCGTCGTCGTCAGTTCGGAAATCGGTCCCCGATGCGGCTTGTCGAAAAGGTCCTGGCCAAAGAGCGGCAGGTCCTCGGGATAGGTCCGGGAATAGAAGGGCGGCTTTTTTTCTTCCTGGAAAAAAAGATTTTCCCCTTCCCCGTCCGCGTTTTCTTTCTCTGTGGCAGGATCCATGCGTGATCCGCGCTCCTGTTTGATCGACTGGCCTTGCCGCTTCGAGGCATTCTTCGTCGATTTTTCCTGGAGTGATTGCAGCATCCTTGGATCCGAAATCGCATTGATGGACTGGCCCGACAGGGAACTCAGCGTCAGGGCACTCGAATGGACCACGAACGAAAAACATGCGAGCAGAATTCCAAAAAGAGGGACCAGTTTTTTCATGGATCGGGTTCTCGGCGCTGTCGGTAGGGTACAGGTCAGTGCATGGGGCCGGATATGCAATTATCGAACCAGAAATAATATCAAACCTTGGCTCAAGACCGGGCCGTGGACATCGGGGAGAAACTCATGCGGGCGTTGGTGCAACGGGTATCACAGGCCACCGTGATGGTGGCGGGGCAGACGGTTGGTCGGATCGATCGGGGGCTACTCGTTTTTTTGGCGATCATGCGTGGTGATGGCGGGGAGCAACTTGAAAAAATGACGGCAAAGGTGGCGGGGCTGCGGATTTTTCCCGATGCGGCGGGAAAAATGAACCTGTCGCTTCAGGATGTCGGTGGGGCTGTCCTGGTGGTTTCCCAATTCACCTTGGCAGCCGACATGGAAAAGGGACATCGTCCTTCTTTCGGTCGGGCCGCCGAACCACGCATGGCACGGGAATTCGTGGAGCGTTTTTGCGACAAACTTCGGCAACGAAGCCTTGCCGTCGCTACGGGACAATTCGGCGCCGACATGCAGGTCCATCTTGTCAATGATGGTCCGGTGACCTTGTGGTTGGATGTTCCGGGGGCAATGGATGAGAACCGGTGATCCCCGTTCGATGACCGTGCTTTTCAAGAATCGTTTGCCTGGGCCGATTTTTCGACCCGGGCGATTTTTTCTTCGAGAAGGGGAAGAACCCGCTCCCGGATCCGCAGTGCCCGGCCAAGATCGGGATGTTCCGGGGGATGCCCTTCTTCCGTGGTGGTTTCGGGATGGCTTTTTCTTGATTTCCAGGTCAGAAGCCATGCCAGTTCGTCGAGTATTTCAAGTTCGTGGCGAATGCTTTCGGGCAAGGGGTCGCCATGCGTCTTTTCCCCCGGGACCACCGGATGGATGTGACGCTGGGCCGTGCGGCGCAGCGGATTGGGGATCCATTCGAGAAATTGCTCCCACAACCCTTTGCGGCAGCAGGAAAGTTGCGAATGGATGGTTTCCTTGATGAAGGAGCGGACAGAGGCTTTCTGTCCATCGTCGAGGCAATCGAACTCCTTGAGATCGAGAAAGGTCCCGGTGACGAAGGTAGCGGTTTCGCTTTCGCTCTGTTCAAATCGGGACATGGCCATGGTCTTCAAGCTCCTCGAAGAGCGTCAGGGAAATTTGCTCAGGATTGGGTATCGGTCCGTTCCACGCGGGTGGAAAACACATAACCCAGGCTGCGGACGGTTTTGATCAGTTCCGGGCTTTTGGGATCATCGCGCAGCCGGCGTCTGAGTCGGCTGACCTGCATGTCGATGGTCCGGTCGTAGGGTTCGATTTCCCGGCCATGGGAGAAGGTCAGCAGTTGATCGCGGGTCAAGACCCGGTTGGGATGATTGAGAAACACGCGCAACAGGGCGAATTCTCCGCCGCTCAGGAAAATCTTGTCTCCCGAGGGGGTGTAGAGTTGCCGTGTCGGGACATCGAGCCGCCAGCCGGAAAAACGGTAGTGGGCGTTGGAATCGTCTTCGGCCATGTCTTCCGGCACTGCCCGGGCGCGACGCAGCACGCTCTTGACGCGGGCGAGCAGTTCCCGTGGATGAAACGGTTTGGGCAGATAATCATCCGCCCCCATCTCCAGACCGATGATTCGATCCATCTCTTCGCCCCGAGCGCTCAGGATGATCACCGGTATGTTGGAGCGCGAGCGCAGATTGCGGCACACCACCAAGCCATCCTCGTCGGGCAGCATCAGGTCCAGGACGATCAGGTCGATCTTCATCCGTTCCAGGGCATCCTGGAGTCCCTTGCCGTTGTTGGCGATGGTGACCTGGAAACCGTTTTTCTGAAAAAAATCACCGACCAGTTTGCAGATATCGGGATCGTCATCGATGACGAGGATGTGGTCAGATGCCGCCATGACAGCGCCTCGACGACGGGATGGACGGTTGGAGGAAGGAATGGTTTGCGTCGGGTAACCGGTTCATTGGTATTCCACTTCGATGCGGCTCAAATAATCCTCAAGTTGCGTCACACAGGCGCGAATTTCATCCTGATCCTGACTATTGGCCGCCCGTTCGATACGGGTACCGAGATCGGAAATGGCCTGGAACCCATAGCCGGCTCCCGAACCCTTCATGCGGTGGCCGATCATTTTGATGGCCTCGAACTGGTTTTCGGCCAGGGCCAGGGGCAAGGCTGCCAGATCTTTTCTTCTGTTTTCCAGATAACCTGGGGTAATGTCTTCAAGATCCTTGTCAACTTTGACGACCAGCTTGTCTTTTGTGTCCATGGGGGTCTCCAAAGAAGGACGAGGGGAACCTGGGTTTGGGATCGACGGACCCGTTCCATGACGCCGTCGGGTGTCCGATTCGTTGAAGACGTGACAGATCCCAGAATCAATTTTTGTGGTTTACCCCTTCGGAGTCAATAGAAATTCACCGCGATACAGGTCTATTTGCTCCCAACGCCTCCCATCCTGGAGCGTCGTCATGGACGAAGCCCGCTCCCCGACCCTGCCGGTGGCGGCAGTTTGGCCCCGGACGATGAACGGACCGTCGTCTCCTTGGCTCGTGGTGATGCAGGTGATCGTCGCGGACGGGGTGGACGCAGGGGAGGTGCTGATCTGGAATGTCTGGCAGTGCCCTGCGATGGCGGGCGAAAGACCGGGGATTGGTGCGGGACGCAATGAGGTGCTGCCCATTCCACGTTCCCGTGCCTGGGGACGTGGGACGAGGTATTCTGCCGGGAGTAACCAGATGAATCAGGCAGGAAAGGAGAAATCCATGTTGCACGCCATAGAAGAAGAAGTTGTCCTGCCCGCCGATGGCAAACTGCCGGAAGCGTTCCATGCGGCTTTCGGACGCAGGGCCAAAATCATCGTGTTGTTGTCGGAACCCGTCGAGAGGACAGAGCCTGACCAGGATGATTCGCAACGGTTGATGGCTTTTGCCGGAACCATCGACTGGCCCATGGACGATCCCGTGGCTTGGCAACGGCAACAGCGCAATGAATGGGATCGGCCATGGGATTGCTGAACTTCCTGCTCGACACCAATGTCGTCATCGATTTGCATAAGGGATTATTGAAGAAACATTGCCGCCAGCGCTACCATCCATGGCGCGGTATTGCTGACCAATGATGATCAACTGCATAAGGTACCCGAGTTGGTTTGCCGCGGATTGGAATTGACCATCCCGGCATCCAGACTGGAGAAAAACATCGCTGCCAACGTGGAGGGACGTTTGGTGGGGTGAAAATGGCCGCACTCCGCACCGCTTGCATCGGTGACCTGGGCCGGATCGATGACCATCGGTTCAGGGGATTGGTGGTGGCAGGGCTTCGATCAGGGTTTGGATCATGCTGTCGAGGTCGGGTCGGTGGCAGATTCGATCGACGCGCATGCCGGCCTTCGTCATCGCGTCGGCGGTAGTTGGCGACAGGGCGGCAAGGAGCGGTCGTTCGAGTCGGGACAGGCGGTTTGGTTCCGGGAGAAGTTCGAGGAAGACTTGCGCCGTCCGACCGCTGAAGAAGGGGATGGCATCGATGTGGCGGCGGTCGAGACGTTCCAGAATTTCATGATCAAGGTGTGGGATCGCCGCCATGGCGTAGGCGGCGACCAGATCCACGGTCCGTCCCGCTTCACGCAGCGCCGTGACCAGTTCTTCCCGTCCTTCCTGGGCGCGGGGAAACAGGAACCGGTCTCCCGGAGCACTGGTTTTGATCAGTTCCCGCGCCAATTCTTCTCCTCCCCGGGGATGTTTGGGGACGATGGGGTGAAGGTTGGCCTGTCGCAGCAGGGCGGCGGTTCGGTTGCCGACGGCGTGGACGCGGGGCAGGCGATCGTGGGGGCAGGGGGTGTCGAGAACGGCGCGAACGGCATGGACGCTGGTGAAAATGATGCCCTGGTAGCGTTCGGGATGGGACAGGGCTTCGAGAAAGGGGTGCGGATCGTCGGGGGGCTGATGGCAAAGCACTGGTGACCGCAGGACCAGGGCACCGAGTTCTTCAAGACGGCGGGCGGTGGACTCGGCTTCCGGCTGGGGGCGGGTGAGCAGTATGCGACGTCCTTCCAGAGGGAGGGGGGCTTTGTCGGGGGGGGCGGGGGCATGGATGCCAGGGAACGTGAATTCGCAATGATTCATGTTCCCCCCCCAAAATTTATGATTGCGGCGGCCAACAGTTCGGCCAGGAGTCGGTCCGCCCCCGAGTCCAGGATGCGTCGGGCCAGGGTGACGCCAATCTCCTCGGCCTGTTCCGGGGGACCTTCCAGGAAATCGTCGAATCGGGTCCGACCATCCAGCGACGAGACTCGGCCACGGAGGGTCAGTGCATGTCCTTTCATGATGGCGTGACCGGCGATGGGGGTTTGACATCCCCCCTCCAGGGTTTTGAGAAAGGATCGTTCCGCCAGGACACAAAAACGGGTGTCAGGGTCATCGAGGGGTTGAACCAGGGCGCGGATATCGGGATCGTCGGTGCGCAGTTCGATTCCGACCGCTCCCTGCCCGTTGGCGGGAAGCATGCGTTCCATATCGAGATATTCCACGACGTGGGCCGTCGCTTCGAGCCTTTTGACCCCGGCTGCCGCCAGAATGATCGCATCGAAATGACCCTCGATCAGCCGATTGATCCGGGTGTGGACGTTGCCACGCAACGAGCGAATGTCAAGGTCGGGACGGAGGGCCAGCAACTGGCTTTGGCGGCGGAGCGAGGAGGACCCCACCCGCGCCCCGTGGGGCAGATGGGCCAATCCCGGCCAGGAAAGCGACAGAAGGGCGTCACGCGGGTCTTCCCGGGGGAGAACGGGTCCGAGCATCAATCCTTCGGGAAAATCGACGGGTACATCCTTCATGGAATGGACCGCCAGGTCGCAACGGCCATCCAGAAGGGCCTCTTCCAATTCCTTGACGAAAAGTCCCTTTCCTCCGACCTTGGCCAGGGGGACATCAAGGATCTTGTCCCCGCGGGTCTTGATGGGGATCAATTCGACCTGGACGGATTCGTGCAATGTCTCGATCCTGGATTTTACCCATCGGGCCTGCCACAGTGCCAGGGGGCTGGCCCGGGTACCGATGGTGACGATTCTTGGGACCATGGATCTTTTCTCCCACAACGTATCTAAACAAGAAGGCATGGCGGATCGGACGATACTGCCACGAGTGGAGGCAGGATAGACATGGAAGGGACCGGGGACAAGGGGATGATCATCTTGGGGTTGGAGTCCAGTTGCGACGAGACGGCGGCGGCGATTGTCGAAATCGGCGAGGATTCTTCGTCTCTTGGGGACGCACGGGTTCGGGCAGGGGTGGTTTTGAGTCAACTGGAAGAACATGCCCGCCATGGTGGCGTGGTGCCGGAACTGGCCAGTCGTGCCCACATTCGCCACTTTGGTCCGGTCATCGCCCGAACGCTGGAACAGGCGGGGGTCGCTCCCGGAGAACTCGATGCCGTCGCCGTGACTCAGGGTCCGGGATTGATCGGCGGTCTTCTGGTGGGCCTGGCCATCGCCAAGGGGGTGGCCCTGGCGGCGGGAATTCCGCTGGTGGGGGTTCACCACATGGAAGGACATCTGCTCAGTCCCTTTCTGGCCCCGGCGGGTGCGGAACCACTTGATTTTCCGTTTGTGGCACTGTTGGTCTCGGGTGGTCATACGATCCTGTTGCATGTCCGGGGGGTGGGGGACTATGGATTTCTGGGGGCGACGCGCGATGATGCGGTCGGGGAGGCGTTCGACAAGGGGGCGCGATTGTTGGGGTTGGGATATCCGGGAGGACCGGCCATCGAGCAGGTCGCCCGGGAGGGGGATTGTCGCGGGGTTGCTTTTCCACGTATTTTGTTGGACAAGGATCAATTCGATTTTTCCTTTTCGGGGCTCAAGACCGCTTTGAAGCATGAACTGGCGCGGCAGGCGGCGGGGATGGCGCCTCGGAGGTCGGTTGCGGATGTCGCCGCTTCCTATCAGGAGGCGATCATCGATACCCTGACGTTCAAGGCGCTTCGGGCCTGTCGTCATGTGGGGTGTCGGCGTCTGTTGGTCGCCGGCGGGGTGGGGGCCAATCAGGGGTTGCGTGAACGGTTGCGGCGGGAGGGCGCGCGGGAAGGATTGGTCCTTCATTTTCCTCCCTTGGCGTACTGTACCGACAACGCGGCCATGATCGCTCTTGCGGGATGGGTGGCGTTGCGACGGAGACTGCCCGGCCACTCGTGGATGACTCTGGATGCACGGCCCCGTTGGCCGATTCGCGAACTGTGCCGGGACCCGTGAACGAGGATGAATCTTTTTTCGGAAGGTTCAATTCTGCAAGGCCTTCATCGCTTCGTTCATGGCGACGATTTTCTCGGCCAATGCCCTTTCCAGCAGACGGTGAAACAGGATGGCCAGATTGGAATCTTGTTCCTCCATGGCCTCGAAGGTGCGCACATCCAGACGGTACACCACGACCTCCCCTTCGGCAATCACATCGGCGGTACGGGTCTGGCCAAGACAAACACCGACGTCACCGACAATGGCTCCCGAGGTCATGGTACGTAAACGCAAGGTACGGCCATCAGGAAGCGTCAGCGATATTTTTACGTTGCCGGATTCCAAAAAATAAATGCAATCAGCAGGATCGCCACGTCGGATCAGGACGCCTTCATGGGGGAAGGACAATCGATCCAAAACCTTGACCATGTCGGGAATACGTTCATGCGTTCCGATGATCGTTGCAAAATGGTGTTGTATATGGGCGCTGAGGAGGCTGGGGTTTTGCGCATTCTCCAGAAGGCGCTCCTCGCAGCGCTCCAGGGCATGGTCGGAGTCGGTTTCCATGGAAAAAATCGGATCCGATTCAAAATGAAACCCCGAGCCGTGGAAAAGTGTTGCCAACTGCGTGCTTACACTGCAAAAAATAACGTGGAATCGGCTGTTTTCAGCCAGGTTATGAATTTTACTGAAAACAGCCATGGCGGATGAATCCGCCCCCTGAACCCGTTTCATATCCAGAATCAAATAGCGCAAGGGCGATTGATTTCTGGCGGTGATTCTGTTCTTGACCCAATCGACGATGGCAACGGTACTGCCAAAGAACAGGTAGCCATGAATATACAACAGGACAACGGTATCCCCATGCTGACCAAGGTAACGTGTCGCTTCCAGCGAACGGTCGACATTGCTGCGTTGCTGTGCCGCGGTGGCCACACGCCGCACGACGGGCAGCCTGGCATAGTTCACGACGAACAGCACGATGGCGACCGTTGTTCCCAGGGCCAGTCCATAGAGAAATCCGGCCCCGGCAATCACAAGAAAGACCAGCAGGATGACGCCCCATTCGGAACGCGGTACGGAGTGTCGGGTCTCGATCAGCCATTCGATGACGATTTCGATCCCCATGAACAAAATAATGCCGGAAGACAAAAATACAGGCATGACGGCGATCAGCGGTTCGGCAAACACAAGTCCGAACGCCGTGACACCGGCCACGGCAACTCCTGTCCAGCGGGTGGTCGATCCCATCTTGTCCGCAAGCTGGGTATAACTGAAATCCATGTAGCCCGACGCGCCACCGAACGTCGATGTCAACAAGTTGGCGATTCCGGTTCTTTGCAGTTCGGTATTGGCTTCGAGTTCACGACCCGACGCCAGTTCCAGACCACTCAGTGTGAACAAGGTGTCCAGAAGATTCAGCAGGGCGATCGATAACACTGCTGGCAGAGCCATGGCGACCTCCGGCCAGACGATTTGTGTATGGAGGGACCTCCAGTCCCATTGGCTCGATGCGCTGGCGTGGGCAAGGGGTTCGGGCAGCCATCCATTCATTTGCAGCGCATCCATCCGCCAACCGCCCAAAGAGACAACCAGATAAAAGACCGCGCCAGACAGAATCAAATAGGCAGGCATGATCATGGGATGAGAAAAGCGCTGCAAGACGACCGTCAAGCCGACGGCAAATAGTATTGTTATTATGACGTGAACAAGTATATTCCATTCTGACAGGTGCCGCAACAATTCAAGTCCGCCGGAGTGTTCTCCGGAAATCAGGGAAATGGCCCCTTCGATCAACATCCACCCCGAACCGGCCAGGAATCCCGCAAATACGGGAAAAGGAATATAACGAGCGAAACTTCCCAATTTTAATTTTCCCACGACGACCATCAACAAACCCGTGGCCAGGGATGCGCTGCCAATCACCGCCAGGGACGTGGCGATCCGGGCGCCATCGGAGACGTTTTCCAGATGGTTGGACATGTTTGCCAGCGTGACGGAGAGTATTGCGATACCCATTTCCTGCACGACACCAAATCCATTGGGTTGCGTGCTGCGCAGTCCGATCGCCATGACCATGGAGCTGAGCAGGAGTACCTGGATACCCAGGTTCAACCCGGGAGCGAGGGCACCGGAAAATAATAGTGAGGCACTGGCCAGGCTGGTTCCGACATTGTCGATGCCGATGATCAGGGCAGTCAATAACGTTGGCAGCAATGCCGTTTGCAACCATCGCCCTTTGGATGGACCTGAAGAGGTCTGATCGGTCATGATGTGTTCTCTGCACTGTTTGCCCATGCCGAGAGTGCGTCAATGTTCCCCTCGGGTGATGGTCTGCGTCGTTCATTGATCTACCTATCGGATTATTGAGACCGACTTCTTACATTTTTTTCAAGTGATTCATTGGGAACACACTTGACCACGGTTTCCTGGGGTGTTACCACAAACGCGAAGTCGAAAGAAAAAACTGGGAGTCGCTGTTTCCAGGTTTTTGCCGGGGGGATGATTTCTCCCGGACCGCCGCGGTGATTGATTGGGTATCCGGGACTGGCCATGGATTGTACCGACTTGAATCCGCAACATGTTTCCGTGATCGGCGCTGGTTCCTGGGGAACGGCCCTGGCGACGTTGCTTGCGGCCAAGGTTGAATCGGTCACCCTGTGGTGTCATGAAGAGGAAGTCGCCCGGGGGATCGAAAGACAGCGAATCAATCCCCTGTTTGTCTCCCGGTTTCGTCTTCCCGACAATCTTCATCCGACGACACGGCTTGAGGAGGCGGCGCGAAATTCCCTTCTGGTGGTCGTCGTCCCGACGCAGTTCACCCGGGCCACCTTGTCGGCACTGCGTCATCATGTCGCGAAGGATGCCGTATTCGTTTCCGCCTCGAAGGGGATCGAGGTCGAAACATCGATGCTGATTTCCGAAATCCATCACCAGATCATCGGCCCCGATGCCCTGGACCGAACCTGTTTTCTCTCTGGTCCTTCCTTTGCGAACGATGTCCTTTCGGGGTTGCCGACGGCGGTGGCCATGGCGGGTCGGAATGAACCCCTCCTGCGTTCCCTGCAACACTTTTTCTCCACCCCCCGTTTTCGCATTTACCGCACCTCCGATGTCGTGGGACTGGAACTTGGCGGCGCCCTGAAAAACATCATCGCCCTGGCCGCGGGGATCAGCGACGGTCTGGGGTTTGGCACCAGCGCTCGTGCGGCGCTGATTACCCGGGGATTGGCGGAAATGATCCGTCTCGGGGTCCACCTCGGCGCCGAACCCGCCACCTTTGCCGGACTGTCGGGATTGGGCGATCTGCTCTTGACGGCGACCTCGGATCAGTCACGAAACCGTTCGGTGGGATTCCGGATCGGACAGGGAGAATCCCTGGAACGGATTCGCATCGGCTCGGGCGAGGTCGCCGAAGGGGTGCGGACCGCCCAGGCGGTTCACCGATTGGCGAAGGATTGCGGTATCGACATGCCCATTTCCAGGGCAGTGCATGAGATTCTCCATGAAAACCGTATCCCTCGATCGGTGGTCTCGCAACTGATGGAACGGGATCTCAAGGGGGAGGCGTGAAAAGGAACGCATGAAGGGGGAATCTATTTGATGAACAGATAGGCGCAAGCGTTATGTCATCGATGCGGGAAGGGTACGAACATGGTTACTCCAAAAACTGTCTCAATTATAAAAAATTATCTAAACCGCACCTATTTTGGGATACGTAGTTTTTCGACTTCGGGATCCAGGGAATTTTTCACCCACAATCGATCTGC
>JADGCV010000061.1 GCA_015228815.1 Magnetococcales bacterium
TCCCAGTGGGGGTTTGGGGGCGAAGCCCCCAATGTTTTTGACTTTGCCTTTGACTTTTTTGCCCGAAGGGCATCATGTTCTTCCAGCAAGGGGACGAGGTGCCCGAGGTCAAGGCGCAGCGCCAGTGCCGAAGCGGTTTCACCCTCCTGATCGGCGAGGGCGGGATCGGCCCCTGCCCGCAGCAGTTGCGAGATGAGTCCCAGGCTGTTGCGTTCCACGGCCAGATGCAGGGGTGGGCGTCCGGTGGGGGTTCGAGCGTTGACGTTGGTTCCCTTGGCGATCAACAGGGACGTTATGGCGTCATGGCCGAAGAAAATGGCGCAGTGGAGCGGCTGGTTTCCTTCAAGATTGACGATGTCCCAGCGGGCGCCATTGGCGAGCAGCAGCGTGGCCACCTCCAGATTGCCTTCCTGACAGGCCTGATAAAACGGGGTATCTCCGTAGCGGTCCCTGGCCTCGATGTCGGCGCCGTGACTGAGAAGAGTCCGTGCCACTTCCACATGGTTCCAGGAAGCGGCCCAGTGCAGCGGCGTTTCCAGATCGAGGTCGGTGGCGTCCACTTTGGCGCCGTGTTCCACCAGCATGAGGACCAGGGGGTGGTTGCCCCGGACCGTCGCCCAATGGAGCGGTGTCCAAAGGTAGTGGTCGGTGGCGTTGACATCGACGCCGGCGTGCAACAGGCGGAGTGCCAGTTTGTCCATCTCTTCCTGGATGGCCCGATGCAGTGGGGTCCAGCCCTCGCTGTCATGGGAATCAAGATGGCCCCCATGTTCGAGAGCGGTCATCACCTGTGATGGATCCCATCGATCCGTGTCATCGCTGGTCACATGTTTGCTCCCGGGAACATGATGCCCTTGGGGCATGTACGACTGAAGCCTGCGGTACAGCTTCAAACCATTCCGGGAAAACGATTCCCGGACCCATTTTCGATCAGACCTGAAATCCTGGGAATCGGTGCTGAAAAAACTTCTGAAAATTCCTGTCGAAGTGGCGATATTGATTTTATATTTGCATGAGTATTTCGTCAATGCGTGGGGTGGGTGTTTGTTTCCAATCAATCCTTTTATCGATGCCGCGGAAGGTGCCATGTCCAGATCGGAACATCTTTTTACCCAGGCCAGACGGTTGATTCCGGGGGGGGTCAATTCTCCGGTACGGGCCTTCAAGGCGGTGGGGGGGACCCCCGTGTTCATTCAGAGCGCCCAGGGGGCGTGGCTGATCGATGTCGATGGCCGCCGCTACATCGACTATGTCGGTTCGTGGGGACCGATGATCGTCGGGCACGCCCATCCCGAGGTGGTCGCTGCCGTCCTGGAGGCACTGCGCCGTGGCGCCTCTTTTGGCGCCCCGACCGAGGCGGAGGTCTTGCTTGCCGAGCGGATTACCCAAGAGGTGCCATCCATGGAAATGGTACGGCTGGTCAATTCGGGAACCGAGGCGACGATGAGTGCCGTTCGTCTGGCCCGGGCCGTTACCGGACGCGATGCCCTATTGATGTTCGAGGGGTGCTATCATGGTCATGGAGATGCCTTTCTGGCCAAGGCCGGTTCGGGATTGGCCACGTTCGGGGTTCCTTCATCGCCTGGGGTGCCACGGGCCACGGTGCAACAGACATGGACCCTTCCCTACAATGATCTTGATGGGGTGGCCGAACTTTTCGCGCGGCATGATGCGGACATTGCCGCCGTCATCGTCGAACCGGTTGCGGGAAACATGGGCTGCATTCTTCCCAAACCCGGTTTTCTCCAGGGGCTGGCGACGTTGTGCCGGCGTCATGGCGCCCTGTTGATCTTCGATGAGGTCATGACCGGATTCCGGGTCGCCCGTGGCGGGGCCCAGGCATATCATGGCATCACTCCCGACCTGACGACCCTGGGCAAGATTATCGGCGGCGGATTGCCCGTGGGGGCCTATGGTGGCCGACGGGACCTGATGGAACAGGTCGCCCCGGCGGGACCGGTGTATCAGGCGGGGACCCTTTCGGGCAATCCCCTGGCGACCGCGGCGGGTCTGGCGACGCTCGATCTGATCTCCCGGCCTGGTTTTTATGAAACCCTGGAATGGCGCGGCCAGCGTCTGGGCGATGGCGTGTCCACGGTTCTGACCAGCGCTGGCATTCCCCATGTCATCACCCGCGCCGGTTCCATGTTCGGGCTCTTCTTTACGGACAAACATCCACTGCATGACTTCGCCGATGCCCAAACCAGTGACTTGAACCGTTTTCGCAAATGGTTCCATGGCATGTTGAACGAGGGCGTTTATCTGGCCCCCAGCCAGTTCGAGGCGGGCTTCGTTTCCCAGGCCCATGACGACTCCGTGATCGATGCGACCATCGAGGCGGCCCGACGGGTGGCAAGGACCTTGATGGATGTTTGAGGAGTGGGCCGGGATCGGTCTTCTCATTCTGGTAACTGCCCAGGTACCCTCCGGGTTCAATTATTGAAAGAAAAAAGGGGTCTGTGGGATTGCCCCAAGGGTTTTGATTTTGTTTTTTACGCGCCATTTCACCCGAAGCAAGATTTCCGCGTGGTTTTTGCGGGAATCTTAACTATGACTGGGGCTTTTCTCGATGAAGACCATTCCCCTGACACCGGATACGGAAGCCCTGGCACGTCGTCTCGTCTGGTTCGAGGCGCCGGAAGAGGCCTTGTCGGATGCTTGTCGGTTCGTGGCGTATGCCTTGGCGCGCGCGACGCACGAGGATATGAAAATCTTGCGAAATTTCTTGAGTGATGATGACCTCAGGGAAGCCCTTGACCATGCGCCGCATGGAATCATCGACCCGCGTTCATGGGCTTATTGGAACGCCAAGGTCGGTCGTTATCCGGCGCCGCCTTTGCCGAAGCGCCCATTGGGTTGACGATCCTCTGCCTCCTCCGCTTCCTCCCCCTGGTTGACGACTCGAATTCGATAACCAGTCTTGGCATGCTCCATGCTTTTCTCATTGTTGCGTAAAAGGCGACGCAGGCCTTTCGCCAACGATTTGACATGGAGAAAAATCATGGCCGGACTGGGATTGCTGGGCCCCGCGGGGGCGTTCAAGACCAATCTTCTGAACTTGAGACATGAACGTCAGGAACTGATCGCGGCCAACGTAGCCAACGTCGATACCCCCGGATACAAGGCGATGCGTCTCGAATTCGAGGATGAGATGGCCAAGGCCCTGCCGCCTCCCGGTTCCCTTCCGGTTGCCCGGACCAGTGGCAAACACATGCCCGTTCCCTACGACGGTCCGGTGGCGGGGGAGATGCAGGCGGTGGAGATTCCCATTCCCAAGGGGGATCTCAACAGCGTCGATCTGGAACAGGAAATGGCGATGCAGGCGGCCAACCAACTGCTTTACAACTATGCCGCCCAATCGTTGAACGGTCAAATTTCCACCATGAGGATGGTGATCGAGGGACGCTGAAGTCAACGTTTCGGGCCAGGGAGATGTGACCGATGGATTTTCTCAATTCGTTTCGGGTGACCTCGTCGGGGTTGGCGGCAGAGCGGCTCAGGATGAACATCATTGCCGAGAACGTCGCCAACGCCCAGACCACCCGTACCGCCGAAGGGGGACCCTACAAGCGCAAGGATCCCATTTTCGCCGCCAAGCCGTTCAAGGAAATGCTGAGTCAGGAGGAGATTGCCGGGGCGACCGGGGTATCGGTCGAGCGCATCCAGGTGGACGAACGACCGCCGCGGATGCAGTACGACCCCAACCATCCCGATGCCAACGCCGATGGCTATGTTGCCATGCCCAACATCGACATGGTGACCGAGATGGTCAACATGATGTCGGCGAGTCGTTCCTACGAATCCAATGTAACCGTGCTCAACGCCTCCAAGGCCATGGCGCTCAAGGCCCTGGAAATCGGCAAATAAGGGAATCATGAATCATGAACATTCCATCGATCGGCCAGGTGACGCTTCCCAATCTGACCACGCTTTCGGCGGCGGGGACCCAGAATGGTGATCCCTGGGAGGAGTTTTCGGTCCTTCTGGGCCGCCAGATCAAGGAGACCGACCGGATGGAGAAGCGGGCCAAGGATTTGAGCGAGCGGGCGCTGTTGGGCAATGCGGGGGTGAGCATTCATGAAGCCCAGATTGCCGCCTCGGAAGCGGAACTCCATATGAGGTTGCTGCTTCAGGTACGCAACAAGGCTTTGGATGTGTATCGGGAAGTGATGAGCATGCCGGTTTGATGGCGTGATGTCGGTCATCGATGCCGGCGCCGGTTTACAAACGTGAAACGGACGAGACCATTCCAATAAATTGAATATGAGGACAGACCATGGCTGAATCCGCGATATCCGCATCTCCACTTGCCGGTCGGAACGAGAGTCCGGCGGAAGCCTTCACGCGGTTTCTGGAGAATCTGCCCCTGGGTGGACGCAACGGGTTGATCGTGGCGATCATCGCCACCGTTATCGCGTTGACGGCCGTCATCTGGTTTGTCACCCGTCCCTCCTACAAGGTTCTTTTCTCGGGACTTCCGGAGGCGGAGGCGGGGAGGGTGGTCGAGGAACTCAACAAACTTAACGTTCCCTATCAGTTGGGTCTCGGTGGGAATTCCATTGAGGTCCCCGCCGACCGGGTCTATGACCTGCGCCTTGAAATGGCGACCCTCGGGCTGCCGAAGAAGGGGACGGGATTGGGGTTCGAGGTTTTCGATCAGGGCAATCTGGTGGGCATGACCGATTTCATGCAACGGAC
Source organism: Magnetococcales bacterium (assembly GCA_015228815.1). Classification (NCBI taxonomy): domain Bacteria; kingdom Pseudomonadati; phylum Pseudomonadota; class Magnetococcia; order Magnetococcales; species Magnetococcales bacterium. The sequence continues at coordinate 4,699 of JADGCV010000061.1, forward strand.
GAACTATCAACGGGCGTTGCAGGGGGAACTGGCCCGGACCATCGAAAGCATCGATGTGGTCAGCAAGGCCCGGGTCCATCTGGTTCTGCCCAAGCAATCGTTGTTTGTCACCGAGGAGCGTCCGGCGACGGCATCGGTGGTCATGGAACTGGTTCGTCCGTTGAACGCCCGGCAGGCGGAAGGGATTGTCCATCTGGTGGCGGCGGCGGTGGAGGGGCTGGATGAGTCGCAGGTGACGCTGTTGGATCACCAGGGCAATCTGGTCGCCGGAGGGCGGGAGGTCGCGGCGGATGGCCGAATGGCCGCGGACGAATCGATGGACATGCAAAAGCAGGTGGAAAAATCGTTGGAACTGCGTGCCCAGGCGATGCTTGACAAGATCATCGGCATCAATGCCAGCGGCATCAGCCGCAGCATCGTCCGGATCACCGCCGATCTGGATCTGGCCCGGGTGGAGCGTCAGGAGGAAATATTCAATCCCGATGGTCAGGTGGCCCGGAGCGAGCAGACTTCGACCGAGACCAGCAAGGGGGAATTTGGTGTCAGTGGCGCTCCGGGTGTTCGCCCCAACGATGCCAATGATCGCGGCGGTTCCGGGGGGTCGGGTTCCAATCAGGCTCGGTCGGTGGAACGTGAAACCATCAACTATGAAATTTCCAAGAAGGTTGAAAAAACCGTTCTTCCGGTGGGGACCATCCGGAGGCTGTCGATTGCCGTTCTGGTTGATGGCAAGATGGAGAAGCCGGAACAGGGGGATGGTCCGATGCAGTATGTCAAGCGGACCGAGGAGGAATTGAACGGCCTGAAGAAAATTGTCGAGCAGGCGGTGGGATTCCGGGCGGATCGGGGGGATACCATCGAGGTGTCGGAGACCCCGTTTGCTCCTCTGGTTTCCTCCGAGGAAGAGGGAATTCCCTTCTGGAAGACCCCGGCGTTCTGGATGCAGGTGGGTCTGGTGGCGGTCATTCTCCTGATTCTCTTCATTGTCCTGCGGCCCATGGTACAGAAACTTCTGCAAAACGAACTGTCCGCCGACACCAGTGGCGTCCCCGCGGCGGTTGCCGAACTGGAAGAGCAACTCCTGGCGGAAGGGATCGGCACGTTGCCGACGGAACAACCGATTCGCATGCGGGTTCCCGATCGCAACATCAAGCTGACCTCGCAGATGATCACCGAACATGTGGAGGATGCCCGGGAGATCATCCGTTCGTGGCTGGCTTTGGAATCCTGATGGGGTGTGGATGGGGCCAGGACTGTTCCTTAAGTCCGGCGCGAGGCAAGGTTGGTTGAGGTTGGGTGTAGGTAATCGGGTTGGAATCAATCGCGCAAAGGTAGAGATCACGTCATGGCAGAGACAATCGTTTGGCCGGGGAATTCCTCGGAAGTGAAAAAATCCACACCCCGACGTGTCCGTTTGAGTGGCAAGGAGAAGGCGGCGGTCTTTTTATTGTCGCTGCCGGATGCCGATTCCAAGAAGATCATGGAGGGATTGCAGGAGGATGAAATCCGGGAAATTTCCCGGACCATTTCGCGGATGGGGGTGATGTCGCAGGATGTGGTTCAGGCGGTGCGGCAGGAATTTCTCGACAAGTTCGAGTTGCAGCAGTTCGATGTCCGTGGCGGCATGGGGAAGGTGAAGGACCTGGTGATGAAGGCCCTGGGCAAGGAGAAGGGGCGGCAGTTGCTCAAGGAGTTGCAGCAGGGGCCGAAGAATACCCCCTGGGAGATTCTCAACTCCATGGAACCGACGCTTGTGGCAACTTTTCTGGCCAACGAGCATCCGCAGAGCATTGCCCTGATCCTGTCGCAATTGCAACTGGAACAGGCTTCGTTCGTCATCGATTTTCTGGCCCACGACATCCAGCAGGAGGTGGTCTATCGCATGGCGCGCCTGGGAAATCTGCCACCCGGGGCGCTGATGGACATCGAGGAATCGTTGTTGACCGAACTCAACGCCCTGGGGGCGACCCGTGGCAGCTATGCCCAGGAGGGTGGTGGTGGTGTCAAGAAGGTGGCGGAACTGCTCAACATGATGAGCCGGGACCTTTCGGACAAGCTGTTGGCCTATCTCGACGAGGAGGACAATCCCCTGGCCGAGGAGGTGCGCAAGGAGATGTTCCTGTTCGAGGACCTCTTGCTCATGGACGACAAGAGCTTCCAGACGTTGTTGCGGGAAATTTCCAACGACGAGCTGCTTTCGGCGCTCAAGGGGGCCGACGATCGCCTCAAGGAGAAGTTCTTCCTCAACATGTCGGAGCGGGCGGCGGAAATGTTGCGCGAGGACCTGGAGATGATGGGACCGGTCAAGGTATCCGATGTCGAGGCGGCGCAGCAGGGGATTCTCAAGATTGCCAGAAAACTGGAATCGGAAGGGGCGATTGTCATCATGGGCAAGGGTTCCGACGACGTGGTCCTGTAAGCGTCGGACATTGGGATAAAAGGGAGTCAGGCCATGGTGTCGGCTGGTGGTGCGTTGATTCGAAACGAGGAAAGCCAGGGCGATCTGTTGCGCCGATTGCTCTATACCGACCTGTTGGAACAACAGGAGCAGGCGGGCGAAAAAGGGGAAACCTTCATCCGCTACATGCCCAATGGCCGTCTCCCCGAGATCCGGCGCAAGGTCGAGGTCGTTGCGGTTCCTCTCGAGGAAATCCACGCGCGGCGCATGGAGGAGATGGAGCGCGAACTCTATCAGAAGGTCTATGCCGAGGCCCAACAGGCGGGTCTGGAGATTGGCGAACAGAAGATGCGCCAGGAGATCAACCGGGTCCTGCCGCAATTGGAGAGTCTGTTGCGGTCGCTGGATGGATTGCCGGAACGAATTTTTGCCGCCTCGGAACGTTTTCTGGTCGAGACCTGCCTGATGTTGACGCGGGAACTTCTGGCGCATGAACTGAGCGTTCATCCCGAGGAGATTACCCATCGGATCCGGAGAATTCTCAAGAACGCCGCCGGACGGCGGGAGATCGTGTTGCGCATTGCCCCGGAGATTTACGAGATCATCAAGGAGTGCAATCAATTTCCGGGTGTTCGTCTGGAGGCCGACGCGGGTGTGAAGCCGGGATCGGTGGTCATGGAGAGTGATTTCGGCGGATTGGAGGATCTGATCGAGGAACAGTTGCAGGCGGTGGAGATGCAAATCCGGAAGTTTTTGCAACAAAGGCTGTCGGCGGGTCCCCATGCCGATCTGGCCGATGGCGCCGCGACTCGGGCGATTCGTTCCCTGGAGGCGGAGCGTCCGCCATTGGCGGTTCAGGGATTGGCGGCGATGGCGGCAGCGGCACGGGCGGCGGCGCTGGCGGTCCCCGACGAAGCTCCGATGGATGATGTGAACGAGCACTCTGGGCTGGAATCGGATCTGGAAGAGGGACTGGAGTCGGTGGCTCTGGAACCGGAGGAGGGGACGGAAGCGGCGGGGCTGGAAGATGAATGGGAGAAAGAATTGGCGTCGGCGGGTCTGAAACCGGGTATGGACGAGGATCTGGCTCCCTCGGGACCGGAGATGGATCGGGAAGGGGAACTGGAGGTTTCAGGGTTGGACGAGGGTGAATTGGCGACCGAATTGGAGGAACCTGGGGAAGATTATGGCCTGGACCCGGAGTTTGCGGGGTTGATCGAAGCCCTGGAAGCCCAACGGGAGAAGAACGGGGGCCAGTCATGATGACCTCGGGGCAGATTCCTTGGGAGGAATATGGCAACAATGCCCGGATGGGGCTTGGCTTGCGCCGGGTGGGTCGGGTGTCCCAGGTGGTGGGTCTTTTGATCGAGGGGACGGGACCGGCGGCTTCGATCGGGGATCTGTGCGAGGTGTTGCCCGAGGGGGAAGGGGAGCCGCTCAAGGCGGAGGTGGTTGGATTTCGTAATAATTCATTGTTGTTGATGCCGTTGGGCTCGCTCAAGGGGGTCCATCCGGGCAGTGTCATCGTTTCCGAGAGCCAGTCGGAAAAGGTGGGGGTTGGTCCGGAACTGTTGGGGCGGGTTTTGGGCCCCTTGGGTCAACCCATCGACAATGGGCCGCCGATACACACCCACGAATGGACACCGCTCTATTCCGATCCCATCAATCCCATGTTGCGGCGGCGGATCGATCAACCGTTGGACATCGGCATTCGTGCCATCAATGCCTTGTTGACCCTGGGACGGGGACAACGGATCGGCATTTTTTCCGGATCGGGCGTTGGCAAGAGCACGCTGCTTGGGATGATGGCGCGGTATACCGAGGCGGATGTCAACGTCATCGGCCTGGTTGGCGAGCGGGGACGGGAGGTGGTGGAGTTTCTGGAAAAGGATTTGGGGCCGGAAGGGATGTCGCGGTCGGTGGTGGTGGTGGCCACCTCGGACCAACCGCCGTTATTGCGGTTGCGGGCGGCCTTTCTGGCGACCGCCATTGCCGAATATTTTCGCGCCAGGGAGCAGCATGTCTTGTTGCTGATGGATTCGGTGACCCGATTTGCAATGGCGCAGCGGGAGATTGGTCTGGCCCGAGGTGAACCGCCGACGAGTCGTGGTTATCCCCCCTCGACCTTCATGCTGTTGCCGCGTTTGTTGGAACGGGCGGGACGCGACCAGGGGCATGGGTCGATCACCGGGCTCTATACGGTATTGATGGAGGGAGATGACCTTCAGGATCCGATCGTCGATGCGGTGCGCGGTATTCTGGACGGGCATTTTGTTTTGTCACGGGATTTGGCTTCGGCCAACCATTATCCGGCGTTGGATGTCCTGGCATCGATTTCGCGGCTCATGACCGACCTGGTGGACGAGGAGCAGATTCGCTGGGCCGGTCAGGTCCGCGAATCCCTGGCCGCCTATGTCCGCGCCGAGGACATGATCAACATTGGCGCCTATGTCGCCGGTAGCAACCCGCGCATCGACCGGGCGATCCAATTGATCGAGCCGATCCGCGCTTTCCTGCGGCAGCCGGTGCGCGAGGGGTGTCCCATGGCGGAGAGTATCTCCATGATGACCCAGATCTTCAGCGCCAAACCGCCCGGTGGGGTCAAGGGGCTGAGATAGAGTTATTAAAGTGCTTCATATTGTTTAACCTTATGGTTTTGTGATGACAGTCGTCACCATCAGGGACTGGGCTGCCAGGTCAACCAATCGCGGGCGTTAAGGTGCTGGCCGTGGACATCTCTTGAGCAATCGGATGCAAGGTAGAGAAAGACACGGGCCACCTGTTCCGGGGTAGGCAAGGTGGCGGGATTTTCTCCGGGGAAGGCCTGAGCGCGCATGGTGGTGGCGGTGGCGCCGGGGTTGACGGTATTGAAGCGGATTGACGGTTGGGAAAATTCCCCGGCCCAGGTTTCCGTCAGGTTGGCAAGCGCTGCTTTCGATGCGGCGTAGGCGCCCCAGAAGGCTCGCCCCTGGTGTGCCACTCCAGAGACAACATTGATGACCGAGGCGGATGGACTGCGTTTTAAAAGGGGGAGCAGTTCGCGGGTGAGAAAGAAGGGGGCGGTGACGTTGATTCGGAAAACCTGTTCCCACAGGACGGCTTCGTAATGTTCCAGGGGTGTCAGGGTTCCGAGCGTTGCGGCGTTGTTGACCAGCAGGTCCAGGCGTCCGAAGCGATCATTCAGCGCCGCGACCACCTCGGGGACGCGAGCGAGGCCATTTTCAAGGTCGAGGGGGGCGATGCTCGAACGACCGCCGGCGTCGCCGATACGATCCGAGGTTTCTTCCAGACGGCTTTGGGTTCGTCCCAGGAGGATGACCCAGGCCCCCTCGCGGGCGAAAAGTTCCGCGACCGCCCGACCGATGCCCGACCCTGCCCCGGTGACCAGGGCGATTTTCTCTTTGAGCAACATGGCGCCTCTCTTTCACGATCCTTGACGCGATACCGCAGGATGATGGTCGTGCCGGATCCGATCCGGACAGAGTACCTTCCGTTGCGAATTATCCAAGGAAACTTCGGTTCATGAGCGATTTTTTTTCACCGGATGTGCCAGAGGGGGCATCCCTGGGGCCGGTGGTGTTTCTCATGGGCCCCACGGCTTCGGGAAAAAGTGCTCTGGGTATGGCGTTGGCCCGGCAGTATGGCATGGAAATCGTCAACGCCGATTCGGTGCAGATCTATCGTGGATTTGATTTGGGGTCGGCCAAGCCGACATGGGAGGAACGGGAAGCGGTTCGGCATCATTTACTGGATGTCGTGGCGCCGCCGGAGGTTTATTCCGCCGACCGTTATCGTGCCGATGCCTGGAAGGTCATCGCTGATTGCCATGCGAGACAGGTCGTTCCTTTGTTTGTTGGCGGGAGTGGACTTTATTTCCGCGCCGTGGAACGGGGTTTGGCCTGTATGCCTTCCATTGATCCAGCGATTCGGCAGGTTCTTCGCGAGGAGGGGGGACGATTTGGCTGGCCCCGTCTTCACGAACGCTTGACACGCCTGGACCCGGAACTGGCGCAACGCATCAAGGAAAACGATTCGCAGAGGATCAGCCAGGGTTTGGCCGTCGTTTTGGCGACCGGCATTCCCCTGAGTCGGTGGCAACGGCAGCAGCCGACGCCGCCTTCCTGGCCGATCCTCAAACTGGCGCTTCAGTGGCCACGCGAAACACTCTATCGACGGATCGAGGCTCGCTTTGACGACATGCTCGAACGTGGTCTTTTGCGGGAGGTCCAATCCTTGTGGCAGGCAGGGTTTGATCGGGAACATCCCGCCATGAAGGCGGTCGGCTATCGGCAATTGTTTGCCTTTTTTGATGGCCTTTGTCCCCTGGAGGAGGCAGTGGCACGGGCCAAGATGGAAAGCCGTCGCTATGCCAAACGGCAGATCACTTGGTTGAACAGGGAGGCTGGTTTGCTTGGGGTTCCCTGGAACGAGGGAGCGTTCCAGGGGTTGGCGAAGGTGGCCGAGTTTCTTGAACGGCATTTTTTTTATCTTTAGGTGTTTTATTTGGAGATGCCGGGTCTTTTTCTTTATTTTTGCATTGATCGGGGAGAGACTCTCCTTGAGGTCTTTTGCTTACTTCTTTGAATAAATCAAGTGGGAACTGTGATATGGTAGTTATCCTCTGGAATGTTTCAATGGTGTCATCCAATGGGATGGAATCGTCCTTCAGCAGTAACGATCTTTTGAACTGTTCTCGTTCCTCCACATTCTTCTCTTTGCATTTTAGTTTTTTATTGCCATTGTGACTATTGCATTCATCCTCTATTTCTTTCATAATGTTTTCGTCAAGTTCATTCAGGTTTTCAATTCCATTATCTATTGTTGGATCGAGCAACGCATAGATATATTGTCCTGTTGAAATAATTTCAAAATAACACCCATTTTTAAGGCGTATTAAAGTAGGGTCATTGGAATCTTCTTTCAGTGTTACGTTCAACCTTCTCAAGTAGGAGTTACGATCGTAGATTTCTGAGAAAAAACGTGTACGTGCCATGTTTTCATATTGAGACGATCCAAGAGCGAATGTAAAAAATGCCAATGGGATTATCATGGTAACGCCAAATATTTGAATAGACGTTCGTCCATTCTTGTTGCAATAATATTCGACAACAAATAGAGAATATATTATAGTTATAATAAACATTATGAATAGGGAAGAAAGATCTTTAAATCGGAAAAGCATTGCCGAACGATAGGCTAGTAGATGCATAGGTATTGAAATTTCTGTGAAATCGATGCCGTAGAGATGGTAGAGAGAATAATAATATTTAGTCGAAAGACCAAAACTTAATATGGAAATAAAAGTGAATATTCCAACCGAAACTCCAGCAAGGATATTATATCGCTCGCAGTCGGACGGTTCGTGTGTTCCAGGTAAGAATATATTTCTTAAGTATTTAAAAAATGAACGCATTTTTCCTTGAAGGCATCTAATAAGATCAATAGTACATCCCATTGTTTGATCTCCGAATGATAGCGCATAGCTTCTCAAATATGGTAGCTATGCGCTATTATCATGAAAAAGTGTTATATATTAATATTATTGTGTACCATAACTTTCACTAGTGCTGCTATTCTTGTTATTAAGATCATTAACAGCAGGAAGCTTTGTACAATAGCCTACATTTGAGAAATATCTTTGTCTATTGCTTATTAATTTTTCTCTTTTATGTTCGCCATTTTTACACTTAACTTCTGTTTCCAAGATCTCGCAATCATCATCAACTACATTGCACTCATAATCTGTAATTACTCCTCCTCTGGCAGTTAGTGGAAAGATGATGGCCAGTGGAACGATAAGTTTCACGATCAAAGTATGCATGGTCTCGCAATCCTGGAAAATTGGTTATCGACTTTATTTTTTGCGCGTCCTGAATATATAGGGTATCTGTTCTTTTTTATCTTTAGTAGCATCCGAGTAGGAAACTTTTGGATCATAGATCCCGTCGGAAGAATTCGACAAGACCCATCCACGGTATCTGTCTTGAATTATCTTGAAGACTGACATGGCGGTTGAATATTCCTCAGGCGCAAGACTTAATATGACTAAAGCATCACGCAAGGACTGGGAAAAAAATGTTGGAAGTTCATTATTTTTATCATTGGAAACAGGAAGATTGGAAAATGGACGCACAGGCGTCATTGATTGTATTTCTGTTTTCTGTGCAGACATAATACTAGGTTGGCATGATTCTGGAATGACTAGTATTTCGGTATTGCTATTCAAGATGTGCTTTGCAGCATCTTTGATATCCTTCATAGATATTGCACCTTGCATGACATGATCGGTTCCAATAACTGAGTCACTTGCAAGCAAGTAGCTATCTCCCTCATGAATAAGACCATGGCCAGCAAAATATATAATCAGGTATTGTTTTTGATTTCCACTGATTGGGAATTTTCTAATGGTATCAAGAATATCATCTTTCGATTGTTTTATTTGAGGATCCTTTTTGGTATTCTGTGGATCTTTCTCGGTACTCTGTGGATCCATAAGCGTGACAACATGATAGCCAAAATTTTCGAATAATTTCGATAAAGTAGCAACACCATTTTCGGTGCCAGGCATATCTTTCCAGAATCTCATTTGGCCTTTCTGCAATTTTTCATGTTTCTCAACACCAATAATGACCATATGAAAGTCTGTTTTTGTGTTCGTTGTAGATTTCGACTTGGCAGGAATCTTTCTAAGAGTTGATTCTGGAATTGCGCCATTGCCGTTATTTATTTTTTCAATCATGTTTTCCATGGCTCTGTAGAGAACAGGATTTTTCGACGTATCCAGGATCCATTCCTTTCCGGAAGTCCGTTTGGGCAATAGGTCGAGCGAACCACGGTTCAGGTTGTCATAGGGACCGGGTTTTGTTTTTGGGGCGCCAAGGCCGGGAACGGTCAGACCGTTGAAGGTAAAATAACTCTGGGGTGTCGGAAAGGTGAAGATGGTTTCCGCAGCCGCCTGATGTTCTGTATCCAGATAGCGATAAAGACTTCGTGTGCTGTGAATTTCCCCGGTCAAGGCCCCTCCGGAACCGGTAAGCGTCGCATTCCAGACATCCAACTCGCCATTGATGCGACCGCCATTCGATTTGGTGAATTTGTCTTGAAGATCGTTTTTCGTATCGGCGGCGTTCAGGGGGGAATCGGGGATCCCCGCAAGAAGTTCGACATTCAGGAAATCATCGATTCCGCCAGTTCCATTTGCAGCGGAAATCTTGTTGAAGGTGATGTCGCCGCCATTGGTGGCAATGCGGAAAACAGGGGTGGTATCGAGTTCGGCGCACAGTGTGGCATTACAGAAATAACGGTCGCCAAGAGTGACAACCCTAAGATCACCAGCGGATGAGTTCTGGTGAAAACGGACATCCCCGCCACTGGTGGCGATACCCCCATGAACCGTGATCAGACCGCCATCAACCTGCAAACTGGCCAATGGGGTCGTCTGTCCAATGCTGGGAAGATCGATGGCGCCAGGGGTTGCGGATTGAGAGGCGGCATCAATGGTCAGAGAAACGTCCTGGGAAACGGACCTCAATAGTGACCTGTCCGACGACGCCGTTGCCACCAGAGCCCCGTCGATGCTGCCGGACTTTGAAAAGGTGATGTTCCCACCGCGACCGTTGGTCGGGGAAGAATCGGTGGAAATGGCAAGATTGTTTTCCAGAATGATTTTGCTGTTTTTTGAAAAATCGACGTTTCCGTGTGCGAGGATCTTGGTTCCAAAAATCGTGGTGTCGGTGGCTTCGACGGTCACGGAACCATCGCTGGATTGGGTGCCCGTGGCGGTGATATTGCCCAGCCTCATGGTGTTTCCTTTGGCCGTCACGCTTGCCGCGGTGAGGTCGTTGGGAAGCGTGACACTGCCTCCCTGACTGCCACTGGCATCAAACTTCAGGTGTGCATTGCTTGATTTCAGGGTGGTGGAACTTCCGAACGTGATCGATCCCGACGTCGATGTGGCGCCATCTCTGCCGGTATCGATTTGGAAGGTCCTGCCATCGACGGTCTCGACGGAGATGGTTTTACCGGTGCCCGAAAATTGAACATCGCTCCCTTCCGTGAAAATGTCTCCATGAAAAGTCATGGTCCCCGAATCGGAAAGTGATTTTATGCCACCGATCCGGGTCAGGGATCCCAGATCCCCTTTGAAGGTTGTATTGTTTCCGGACGCATCGATCAAGAGGGAATGATGTGTGCCGGCTTCGGAATCGATGGATGAATGGAACAGAATGGAGGCGCTTCCCGAGGAAAGTTCGGTGTTTGCCGACAAAGTGACCGCTTTGGCGAAAGAAATATCATCATTGGTCGTGGTGATGTTGCCGCCAAGGGTGACCGCGCCTGATCCGGTCTGGGTGAAGGAACCGTCCAGATTAAGCTTGATTCCCGATTTGATGGTCAGGAGTCCGGAATTGTTGACTTTGAGGGTTCCGGATGAAGCGGTGGTGACGGCCTCGTTGAAGGTGAAGGCGGTTCCGGTCAGGTCCAGTCCCGTGGCGGCGCTGCTGGTCACGGTCCCGCCGAAGGTTGTCGTCCCCGATCCCGCCGTTTGGGTCAGGGAGGCGATGTTCAAGGTGGAGCTGGTGGTGACATCAGTGGCGCTGACGATGGTGATGGCGCCCAGTGATTTGGTCGAGCCGACCGCCCCGGTAAAAAGAATGTTGCCCGTACCGGCGGTCAGTTTCAGGGTTTCGCTGCCCGAGGTGCCGTCGAGGGTATTGCCGAAGGTGATGGTGCCCGCCCCCGATCCCGTGGAAAATTCGGAGTTTGCCGTCAGTGTGACCGCTTTGGCGAAAGAAATGTCATCATTGGTGGTGGTGATGTTGCCGCCAAGGGTGACCGCGCCTGATCCGGTCTGGGTGAAGGAACCGTCAAGACCTGGATTGATCCCCGTTTTGAAGGTCAGGAGTCCGGAGTTGTTGACCTTGAGGGTTCCGGATGAAGCGGTGGTGATGGCCTCGTTGAAGGTGAAGGCGGTTCCGGTCAGATCCAGGCCGGTGGCGCTGCTGCTGGTCACGGCCCCGTCAAAGGTCGTCGTCCCCGATCCCGCCGTCTGGGTCAGGGAGGCGATGTTCAAGGTGGAGTTGGTGGTGACATTGGCGGCGCTGACGATGGTGATGGCCCCCGGCGCTTTGGTCGAACCGACCGCCCCGGTAAACAGGATGTTCCCTGTACCGGCAGTCAGTTTCAGGGTTTCGCTGCCCGAGGTGCCGTCGAGGGTGGTGTTGAACGTGATCGTGCCCGTCCCCGATCCCGTGGAAAGTTCGGTGTTGGCTGTCAGGGTGACCGCCTTGGCGAAGGAGATGTCATCATTGGAGGTGGTGATGTTGCCGCCGATGGCGACCGCACCCGCGCCGGTCTGGGTGAAGGAACCGTCCAGATTAAGGTTGATTCCCGAATTGATGGTCAGGAGCCCGGAGTTGTTGACCTTGAGGGTTCCGGATGAAGCGGTGGTGATGGAACCGTTGATAGTAAAGGCGGTTCCGGTCAGATCCAGGCCGGTGGCGGCGCTGCTGGTCACGGCCCCGCCGAAGGTCGTCGTCCCCGATCCTGCCGTCTGGGTCAGGGAGGCGATGTTCAAGGTGGAACTGGTGGTGACATCGGCGGCGCTGACGATGGTGATGGCGCCCAGTGATTTGGTCGAGCCGACCGCTCCGGTGAAAAGGATGTTGCCTGTACCGGCGGTCAGTTTCAGGGTTTCGCTGCCCGAGGTGCCGTCGAGGGTATTGCCGAAGGTGATGGTGCCCGCCCCCGATCCCGTGGAAAATTCGGAGTTTGCCGTCAGTGTGACCGCCTTGGCGAAAGAAATGTCATCATTGGTCGTGGTGATGTTGCCGCCAATGGTGAACGCACCCGCGCCGGTCTGGGTGAAGGCGCCGTCCGGATTGAGACTGATCCCCGTTTTGAAGGTCAGAAGCCCGGAATTATTGATTTTGATCGTTCCGGATGAAGCGGTGGTGACGGCCTCGTTGAAGGTGAAGGCGGTTCCGGTCAGGTCCAGTCCTGCGACGGCACTGCTGGTCACGGCCCCGCCAAAGGTTGTCGTCCCCGATCCCGCCGTCTGGGTCAGGGAGGCGATGTTCAGGGTGGAACTGGTGGTGACATCGGCGGCGCTGACGATGGTGATGGCGCCCAGTGATTTGGTCGAGCCGAC